>CAYFOU010000051.1:0-14895 GCA_964344805.1 uncultured Piscirickettsiaceae bacterium
GAGTCTGCCTTTTCTCTACTTGATTTGCGAGTGGTTTGCAGGATTTAGGTATCAATAAAGGCAAGGTGATTGCGTTGAAGGGCACCGAACGGGGGCACTACTTCCGCATCATTGCGGATGTCTATGTGGATGGGAAATCGCTGGCCGAGATATTGATTGCGGAGGGGATTGGACGCCCGGTCAATGGTGAAAAGAGACGCTCTTGGTGCAAGTGAGCCGTCCCGGAATTTCTGGAGACTCAACATTAACGGTTTAACTGTTCCAGTGCCCACTCGATATGTTCGGCAGCCAGTGGAGAGGCGGTAGCCAGTTGCTGCTGCAGTGGCTTGATCATTGCCGGATTGCCACTGTTGCCCAGGGCCACCGCGAGGTTGCGTTGCCAGCGAGAATGGCCCAGGCGGCGGATCGGTGAACCCTCCATCTTCTGCAGGAAGGTGGCCTCATCCCACTCAAACAGCTCCAGCAGCTGCGGGGCATCGAGCCCGTGGCGGATGGCAAAATCGGTCTCGCGGGTGGGTTGGGCAAAGCGGTTCCAGGGGCAGGCCAGCTGGCAGTCATCACAGCCATAGATGCGATTCCCCATCGCCTTGCGAAATTCGACCGGAATGGCTCCCTGCAGTTCGATGGTGAGATAGGAGATACAACGGCGCGCATCAACCCGGTAGGGGGCGACAATGGCAGCGGTGGGGCAGACATCGAGACAGGCACTACAACGACCACAATGGTTGTGGGCTGGAGCATCCACCTCCAGTGGCAGATCGGTATAGATCTCTCCAAGGAAAAACCAGGAGCCGCTCTTTTTGTGGATCAGATTGGTATGTTTGCCGATCCATCCCAGCCCGCCATTCTCGGCAATGCCCCGCTCCAGTACCGGGGCACTATCAACAAAGACCCGGTGCCCAAAGGGGCCGATCTGCTGCTCGATCTGTTTGCCCAGCTTGGCCAGTCGGTTGCGCATCACCTTGTGGTAGTCACGCCCCAGTGCATAGCGGGAGATAAAGGCTTGGTTGGTGTCACTGATCACCTCCCATGAATCGGTGGCATTGGCGGGCAGATAGTTCATGCGAAAGGTGAGTACCGAGAGGGTACCGGGCACCAGCTCTTGTGGATGGCTGCGCTTGCTGCCGTGGCGCACCATATACTCCATCTCCCCATGCATCCCGGCATCACTCCACTGTTGCAATGCCTCTTCGTGAGGGGCCAGATCACAGTGGCTGACCCCGAACCCCTGAAAGCCGAGCTGCTCTGCCCATTGTCGGATTTGTGTTTTCAGTGCTGTCGGGTTGAGTTCCATAACTGGTTATAATACGCGTGATGATCCTGGATATCCCTAATGAGAGAGCAATGGAACAGCTCGGTGCCACCCTGGCCCGAGTGTTGAAGGCCCCTGCCCTGATCTTTCTGCAGGGCGATCTGGGGATGGGCAAGACCACACTGGCGCGCGGTTTCATGCAGCAGCGGGGCCACCCCGGCAATGTGAAGAGCCCCACCTACACACTGGTGGAGCCCTATGAGCTGGAGGGGGAGACGATCTACCACTTCGATCTCTATCGCCTCTGTGATCCGGAAGAGCTGGAGTTCATGGGGATTCGGGACTACCTGAATGTCTCGATTGCACTGGTGGAGTGGCCCGACAAGGGGGCCGGTATGCTGCCATCGGCTGATCTGGTGTTGATGCTGGAGCCCAGAGGTGAAGGTCGACAGGTCTCGATAGAGGGAGACAGTGATCTACTGGAACAGCTGCAGCAGGAGTGGGCCGCGTGAGTGAGTTCCCGGAGCTGGGACGGCGCCGTTTCCTGCAACTGGTCGGTACGCTGCCGCTGTTGGGGACCATTCCGCTGGCCAAGGCGGAGATCACCGCGATCTATGGCATTCGCCTCTGGCCCGCCCCGGACCATACCCGTATTGTGCTCGATCTTGATCAGCCGGTGGAATACAAGCTCAGCACCACCCAGCAACCGGCCAAGGTGGTGTTGAAGCTGAATAGTGCGCAGCCGATTCTGACCCTCGATGCGGCGGTACGGGAGGATCCACGCCTAGACTCGGTCAAGACCTGGTTTACCGGCAGTGGGCATGAGTTTGTAGTGGAGTTCCTGTTGCGCAAGGGGGTGGAGGCACGCTCTTTCTTGTTGGCGCCGAATGAGAGCTATGGGCACCGCCTGGTGCTTGATCTGCACAATCTGGAGCAAGAGACCCCGCAACCCAAACCGCAGCTTCCCGGTCAGCGCAAGCTCACCATCGCCATCGATGCCGGTCATGGTGGGGAGGACCCCGGCGCGGTCGGGCACAAGGGGACCAAAGAGAAGAAGATTGTACTCAGTGTCGCCAGGCGGCTGGAGAAGCTGGTTCAGCGCGAACCGGGGATGCAGGCGGTGATGATCCGCAAGGGGGATTACTATGTCAGCCTTGGAGGACGGGTGCGCAAGGCACGCAAACACAATGCTGATCTGCTGATCTCGGTCCATGCCGATGGTTTCCGCAAGAAGTCGGCTCACGGAGCCTCGGTCTTTGTGCTCTCGAAGAAGCGCGCCTCTTCGGAGATGGCGCGCTGGATGGCGAAGCAGGAGAACCGCTCCGACCGCATCGGTGGTGTCGATCAGCAGCGGGAGAAGAACAGTTTTGCCTATGCGCTACGGGATATGGAGCGGGCGGCCAATGAGAAGGTGAGTCTGGAGCTGGCGAGCATTGTGCTCAAGGAGCTGGACAAGATCGGGGATCTGCATGGCAATCGAGTGCACAAGGGGAACTTTGCGGTGTTGAAGGCGTCCGATTTTCCCTCGATGCTGGTGGAGACCGGCTTTATCACCAACCCCAGGGAGGAGCGCAAGCTGCGCAGCGCTGCCCACCAGCAGAAGCTGGCCGAGGCGATGATGAAGGCGGTACGGCAGTTTGCCGTCCGTTATCCGGCGGTTGGTAAACCTGTACCGAAGGCGGCAGTGGCGAAGAAGCTCTACTACAAGGTGAAGCGGGGGGATAACCTGACCGCCATCGCCCGCTCCCGTGGGGTTTCACTCCACTACCTGCGCAAGCTCAATCCGGGACTGAAAGATATGCTCCATGTGGGGCAGAAGCTACGGGTTCAATAGCGATGAATAGAATCAAGCGCCTCTCAACCCAGCTCTCCAACCAGATCGCCGCCGGTGAGGTGGTGGAGCGCCCCGCCTCGGTGCTGAAGGAGTTGCTGGAGAACAGTGTTGATGCCAGTGCAACCCGTGTCTGGATCGATATTGAGGAGGGGGGACAGCGGCTGGTGCGGGTGCGGGATAATGGCAGCGGGATTATCAAGGAGGATTTGGCGCTGGCGCTGGATCGCCACGCCACCAGCAAGGTGGGAAGTGTGGAGGATCTGGAGCGCATTGTGACCCTGGGGTTCCGTGGTGAGGCGCTGCCCAGTATCGCCTCGGTCTCGCGGCTACAGCTTACCTCACGTACTGAGGGAGATCAGCAGGGGTGGCGACTCTTCAGTAATGGCGGACTGGATCTGGAACCACCGCAGCCCGACCCCCATCCACAGGGGACCACGGTGGAGGTGCGGGACCTCTTCTTCAACACCCCGGCCCGAAAGAAGTTCCTGCGTACCGAGAAGACCGAATTTCGCCATATCGAGGATGTGGTGCGACGGATGGTGCTGGCCCACCCGGAGATGTTGTGGGTGCTGAAACACAATGGGCGGGTGGTGCGGGAGTATCCGGCGGGGACCGGATTGCCCGATTGGGAGCGTCGTATTCAGGCGGTATTGGGGGGAGACTTTGTCGACCACGCCCTCTATCTGGAGAGTGAGGCGGGTGAGCTTTCACTAAAAGGGTGGGTGGGGCGCCCGACCGCATCGCGTAGTCAGCCCGATCAGCAGTTCTTCTTTGTTAACGGAAGGATGATTCGTGACAAGGTGGTGACCCATGCCATCCGTCAGGCCTATCAGGATGTACTGTTTCATGGGCGTCACCCCGCCTTTCTACTGTTTCTGGAGATGAATCCGGAGATGGTGGATGTCAATGTTCACCCCACCAAACATGAGGTGCGCTTCCGTGAAAGTCGCCAGATACATGGCTTTATTACCCGCATGATCAAGGATGCGCTGGCGGCAGACCGTCCCGGTGTGGGGAGTGGGGAGGCGGTCGAGGTGGTAGACCGGGAGACCGGTGAAATCCAGACGGTGACGGGTGAATCATCGGCTGAACCTTCCCTGTTGCGAAAATGGGTGGAGATGCCGAAGGCGGTGGAGTGGGGCCATTCAGCACCGCAAATGCGGGAGAATCGCGCCCTTGATCTGAAGTTCAGCGTGCCTGCGGCCTCCAGTAGTGCTCCACGGGTTGCCGAGCCGCTGGCTCCCACCTATGAGGATGAGCCCGAGCAGCACTATCCGCTGGGCCATGCGGTGGGGCAGATCCACGGCATCTATATTCTGGCGGAGAATGCCGAGGGGATGGTGCTGGTCGATATGCATGCGGCCCATGAGCGCATCACCTATGAGCGGCTCAAACAGGCGATTGCCGGGGAGGGAGTCCGTACTCAGCAACTGCTGGTACCAGTGACGCTATCAGTGAGTGAGAAGGAGGCGGAGTTTGCAGAGCAACAACAGGCGCTGTTTACTCGACTTGGTGTATCGCTGGATCGTACCGGACCGCTCTCGCTGCTGGTACGAGAGGTGCCGGCACTGCTCTCCAATGTCGATGCTGGTCAACTGGCGAAGGATCTGCTGGCCGATCTGATGGAGCATCCGCAGAGTGGGCGGGTGGAGGAGCAGATCAATGAGGTGCTGGCCACAGTCGCCTGTCACGGTTCGGTACGAGCGGGACGACGCCTCACCCTGCCGGAGATGGATGCGCTGCTGCGGGATATGGAGCAGACCGAGCGTAGTGGGCAGTGCAACCATGGTCGTCCCACCTGGCGACAGCTGACTCTGGATGAGCTGGATGGCCTCTTCCTCCGCGGACAATAAAGGAACCTCTGAGTAACTATGCACGAATTGCGTTACAGCCCAAAACGGCCAAATTCAAGGCGCACTGCGCAGGGAATGGCCCAAGTCCTTGCCAAGCAGTGTAACGATGAAGTTGGGTGTTTTGGGCGTAACCCCCCGAGGGCTCGGGCTATTTCGCTCCCTGACTTTGTTGCGGATCGCTTGAGTAGAATGACTACACTACGCTCACACGCGTCGTGTCAGTGAACGAAATAGCCACGAGCGCAATCGTGCATAGTTACTCAGAGGTTCCTAAGCTGGTCTTTTTGACCGGACCGACGGCGGCCGGGAAGACGGCGCTGGCGGTGGAGCTGGCAGAACAGCACTCTTTTGAGATCATCAGTGTTGATTCGGCGCTGGTCTATCGGGGGATGGATATCGGTACTGCCAAGCCGGATGCGGAGACCCTGCAGCGGGCGCCGCATCGGCTGATCGATATCATTGAGCCCTCTGAATCCTACTCGGCGGCGCAGTTTCGAGAGGATGCACTGCGTGAGATTGTTGATATCCGTAGCCGGGGCAAGATCCCGCTGCTAACCGGGGGGACCATGCTCTACTACCGCGCACTGCAGTTCGGGCTTTCGATATTGCCGGAGTCCGATCCCGAGGTGCGCAAGCGGATGGAGCAGCAGCGAGAGGCCGAGGGTCTGCCTGCACTCTACCAGAGGCTGCAGGCGGTCGATCCGGAGGCGGCATCACGTATTAACGAAAATGATCCGCAACGCATTCTGCGTGCGTTGGAGGTGTTTGAAATGAGTGGTACCCCTATTTCTGTACTACAACAGCAGCAGAAGGCGGAGGCACTGCCAGAGGATCAGGTGGCGATGATTGCGATTGCCCCGGAAGATCGCTCCATTCTCCATCAGCGTATCGAGCTGCGGCTGCAGATGATGATGGAGGCCGGTTTTATCGAGGAGGTTGAGGCGTTGCGTCGGCGTGGAAACCTCCATCTCGACCTCCCCTCGATGCGTTCGGTGGGATACCGGCAGGTGTGGGAGTATCTTGATGGCAAGCTGGACCGGGAGGAGATGCTCTACCGTGCGCTGGTGGCGACCCGACAATTGGCCAAAAGGCAACTCACATGGTTGAGGAATTGGCCGACACCAGTGCTGTGGATGGAGCCCGGTTGTGCTGATGGGGTGCAGAAGGTGCTCGACAGGGTTATTTAGTGAATTATTATTTTGTAATCATATTTGCTTCTGTTATAGTTCTGAACTGTTTGAAAACAATAATAAAGGTATTCTTAAAATGAGTAGTAAAAGCAAGCAGCTTCAGGAACCATTTCTCAACGCGTTGCGTAAGGAGAAGGTGCCTGTATCGATTTTCCTGGTCAACGGGATCAAGCTGCAAGGTCAGATCGATTCTTTCGATCAGTTCGTGATTTTGCTGAAGAGCTCAGTCAACCAGATGGTCTACAAGCATGCGGTCTCTACCATTGTGCCCTCCAGACCGATCCATATCGATTTTGATAACGACTAATCGATAACCGCCCGACTCCAACGACAGCGCGTTAGCGCACGCTTACACTTTTGGCGCAGTTCTTCGAACGTCACCGGGGGGGTGATCGTACCCTGCTGGTCCACCTTGATCTGAATGAGGACAACCACCTTGCCGAGGTGGTTGAGGAGTTCGAGTTGCTGGCCGATTCTGCCGGAGCGGAGATTGTCGACACTTTGGTGGTACGTCGTCACTCGATCGAGCCGAAATACTTTATCGGTAGTGGCAAGGCGGAGGAGATCAGGGGGCTGGTTGCGGCTGCCGAGGTTGAGGTGGTGATCTTTAACCACTCGTTGACTCCGGCGCAGGAGCGCAATCTGGAGCAGCTGTTTCAGTGTCGGGTGCTCGATCGCACCACGTTGATCCTCGATATCTTTGCCCAGCGTGCTCGCTCCCATGAGGGCAAGCTGCAGGTGGAGCTGGCGCAGTTGCGTCACCTCTCTACTCGCTTGATCCGGGGCTGGACCCACCTGGAGCGGCAGAAGGGTGGTATCGGTCTGCGTGGACCGGGCGAGACTCAGCTTGAAAGTGACCGTCGAATGATCGGTCAGCGTATCAAGCAGATCCTCAAGCGGCTGGAGAAGGTGGATGCGACCCGTGCGTTGGGACGTCGTTCACGCAAACGCACCACCACCCCAACCATCTCGCTGGTGGGGTATACCAATGCGGGGAAATCGACCCTGTTTAACCGGGTGACTGAGTCAAATATCTATGCGGCGGATCAGCTCTTCGCGACCCTTGATCCAACCTTGCGTAGCGTCAAGCTGCCCGCAGGAAGCAAGGTGGTGTTTGCTGATACGGTCGGTTTTATCCGCAATCTGCCTCATGATCTGGTCAAGGCGTTCCGCTCGACCCTGATCGAGACGGTAGAGGCCGACCTGCTGCTCCATGTGATTGATGCAGTGCATGAGGACCGTGAGGACCATATCTATCAGGTCAATGAGGTGTTGGGAGAGATCGGTGCCGACCAGGTGCCGCAGATCGAGGTCTATAACAAGATCGATCTGGCAGAAAATCTGGAGCCTCGGGTTGATGTGGATGACGAGGGCAACGTGATACGGATCTGGCTTTCGGCCAAAAGTGGTGAGGGGATCGATCTGCTGATTGATGTACTCACTGAGCGCTTCTCCGGGGCCTTTGTACAGGGGACGCTGGTGCTGGGGCCAGATGAGGGCAAACTGCATGCACAGCTCCATCAAGAGGAGGGGGTGGTCTCCGAGACCTACACCGATCAAGGGGGGTGGAAGATGGAGGTTGAACTCCCGCGCAAAACACTGGATCATTTACAGCTTTGTGAGCGGGTAGAGCCCTATCCGCATGAACCGTCGATTAACCAACAGGAAACGATTTATCCATGAAGGATCAACCGATACAGAACAGCTCTGCAACACCGGATCTTCCGGGCAAGATGGAGATGAGCTGGGATAACAACTCCGGCAACAATCGCCCCAATAACAACGACCCGTGGGGAGGGGGCGGTGGTGGCAACCAGCAGCCGCCCGATCTGGATGAGGTGGCGAAGAAGCTGCAGGATTCCCTGAGCAAGATCTTTGGTACCAAGAAACCAAGAGGGCCGCGTCCGGTACCACCTTCTGGTGGGGATGACAACAATTCCCGTCCCCCGCGACAGAGTGGAGGCGGTGGTGGTGTAACCATTGGGCTTGGTACTCTATTGGGTGTACTGGGTACCATCTGGCTGCTCTCCGGTATCTATATTGTCGATCCCGCCGAGCGTGGTGTGGAGCTCTACTTCGGCAAGTACTTCGCGACCACCATGCCGGGACCACACTGGCATGCGCCCTATCCGATCGCCAAGGTAGAGAAGATCAATGTGGAGGAGATCCGCAATATCGAGATCGGCTACCGCTCTCGTGGCGGTACCCAGTCGGTCGGTTCGGTACCGCGTGAGTCGCTGATGCTGACCAAGGATGAGAACATCATCGACATCAAATTCGCCGTTCAGTACCGCATCAAGGATGCGCGCCACTATCTCTTCAGTGTGCTCAATCCAGACGAGACGTTACGTCAAGCCACCGAGAGTGCGGTACGTGATGTGATCGGCAAGAGCAACATGGATTACGTGTTGACCGAGGGGCGTGCTGATATCGCCTCCCGTTCGCGCGATCTGATTCAGGAGATCTCGGACCGCTACAACACCGGTCTGGAGGTGACCACGGTCAACATGCAGGATGCCCAGCCACCCGATCAGGTACAGAGTGCATTTGCCGATGTAGTGAAGGCGCGTGAGGACAAGCAGCGTCTGATCAACGAGGCTGAGGCCTACCGCAATGACCTGCTGCCAAAGGCGCGTGGTGCATCGGCCCGTATTATCGCCGAGGCGGAGGCCTATCGTGACAAGGTAATGGCCAAGGCGGATGGTGAGGCCTCGCGCTTCGACCAGATCCTTACCGAGTACACCAAGGCCCCTGAGGTGACCCGCAAGCGTCTCTATATCGATGCGATGGAGGGGGTACTCTCCCGCTCCAGCAAGGTGATGATGGATGTGGAAGGGGGCAATAACCTGATGTATCTGCCGCTCGACAAGATCATTGGAGGGAGCTCTGTGAGCCCCAGTGTGGTGGAGCGCCGTAGCGCACCTCGCAGCAGTTCCAGTAGCAGTGTAAGTGAGGAGAGCAGCAGCTCTTCCCGTTCTGATCTGCGTAGCAGAAGTCGATAAGAGGGTCTAACGATGAATGGAATCAAAGTAGCTTTGGGTGCAATCGTCGCTGGATTGATTGTGTTGTCGATGTCCGCCTTTATCGTCGATGAGCGCGAGCTGGCGATCAAATTCCGTCTCGGTCAGATTGCCGAGACCGACTATGATCCCGGTCTCCATTTTCAGGTGCCGATCGTCAATAACGTGCGCAAGTTCGACAAGCGTATCCAGACCCTGGATGCCGATCCCGAACGTTATCTGACCGCAGAGAAGAAGAATGTACAGGTCGACTCCTTTGTGAAGTGGCGCATTGGTGATGTCGAGACCTTCTTCAAGTCGGTTGGTGGTGATATCTGGGTGGCCAACCAGCGCCTCTCTCAGGTGGTCAAGGATGGCCTGCGTGGTGAGTTTGGTAAGCGCTCGGTGCAGGAGGTGATCAGTGGTGAGCGTGACGAGATCATGGCTGCAATCACAGAGAGCTCCCGTATTCAGGCCAAGGAGTTTGGTATTGAGGTGGTGGATGTGCGGATCAAGCGTGTCGACCTGCCACAAGAGGTGAGCAACTCGGTGTTCCGCCGTATGGAGGCAGAGCGTGACCGTATTGCCAAGGAGTTCCGCTCCGAGGGTTCTGAGGCCGCGGAGCGTATCCGTGCAGAGGCGGATCGCCAACGTACGGTGATCGTCGCAGAGGCCAACCAGCAGGCTGAGAAGACTCGAGGTGAGGGTGATGCGAAGGCGACCGAGATCTACGCCAACGCCTACAACCAGAATCCGGAGTTCTATGCCTTCTACCGCAGTCTGGGCGCTTATGAGAAGGCCTTCCGGGACCGTAATGATCTGCTGGTGGTCGACCCCGATAGCGAGTTCTTCCAGTACTTCACCGGCAACGACGGGCAGTAACTGCGCTTGAGAGATGGTTTGGTCGGATCTGTTTGCCGCGCTGGCGCTGGTTCTGGTGATTGAGGGGCTGCTGCCCGCACTCAATCCACAGGGGTGGCGCGATACCATGGTGCGGCTGTCCGAGATGGAGAGCGAGACGCTCAGAAAGATGGGATTGGTGAGTATGGTGGCGGGTGCCGCCTTGCTCTACCTGATAAGGGCTTAAACCCAGAATCCTCAGTTGATCGCTTGAAATATAATGAACATATTGCAATGACGAAAGTTATTCAAAAAAACAGTTTTGCTCAAAGGGCGGAACTCGCTACAGACCAGATTGCACGCACACTCTGGCCTGTTCAACTGAGGATTCTAGGTTGAACGTGGATACTACAAAAGGGACCCCTTCACTGGAACGGTGGAGATTGCCAGACGGGATTGAGGAACTGCTACCGGATGAGGTGGCAGGGATTGAATCGCTGCGACGTGATGTGCTCGATCTGTTCCACAGCTGGGGCTATGAGACGGTGATCCCGCCACTGATTGAGTATCTGGAGTCGCTGCTCACCGGTACCGGCAACGATCTCGATCTGCAGACCTTCAAACTGACCGATCAGCTCACCGGGCGGATGATGGGGGTGCGTGCCGATATGACCCCGCAGGTGGCCCGCATCGATGCCCACCGTCTCAACCGGGAGGGGCCGGTACGACTCTGTTATCTTGGTTCGGTACTGCATACCCGCCCGGAGATCTCCGGTGCGACCCGCAGCCCGATTCAAGTTGGGGCCGAGCTGTATGGTCATGCCGGGATTGAGAGTGATCTCGAGGTGATTCGCCTGATGCTGGAGATGGTGAAGCAGGCGGGGCACAGCTCCATCGTGCTGGACCTGGGACATGTTGGCATCTACCGTGGCCTGATCGCCAAGGCGGAGTTGTCCGCTGATGATGAGGCTGCACTGTTTGATGCGCTGCAACGCAAGGCGACGACAGAGCTGACTGAAATTGTTGGTCGTGCGGTGGGTGATGAGTCATTGAGTGAACAGCTGATCGCCCTCAATACCCTCAATGGTGGGGTAGAGGCGTTGGCGCAGGCGAAGCAGATACTGGATGATTCGGTTCACCCTGCGATTGAGCAGCTGGAGAAGATTGCGGCCGTGGCGGAACAGCAGCAGTGGGGCGTCGAGTTCCACTTCGATCTGGCTGAACTGCGCGGTTACGATTACCACACCGGTGTACTGTTTGCCGCCTATATCCCGGAGCAGGGAGATGCGGTGGCTGCCGGAGGGCGCTATGACAATGTTGGTGAGGTATTTGGGCGTGCCCGTCCCGCGACCGGTTTCAGTGGCGATCTGAAGAATCTGGTGCGCCGAGATGGACTGCAAAATTACCCCCCATCTGCGATTTTTGCCCCATCAGAAGATTCAATTGAACTTCATCAAGAAATTGAGCGCTTGCGCAAGACAGGGGAACGAGTAGTGGTAGAATTGCCCGGTCAACAAGAGGATGCAGCTGCAATGGGCTGTGACCGCAGACTGGTTCAGCAGGAAGGTCGCTGGGCGGTAGAAAACATTTAAACCTTCACCCAGAACGCCAGGGCGCTTCTACATCTGCCTTGGCGTTTTTGTGTGTGAGACAGTAGTCAGTATTTAGGAATAGAGAGATGGCTAAGAACGTAGTGATTATCGGTTCCCAGTGGGGAGATGAGGGCAAGGGCAAGGTGGTAGACCTGCTGACGGATCGTGCATCGGCCGTGGCCCGTTTCCAGGGTGGACACAATGCGGGTCATACGCTGGTGATCGAGGGGGAGACTACCGTACTCCACCTGATCCCTTCCGGTATTCTGCGTGACAATGTCACCTGCTTCATCGGTAACGGTGTAGTACTGGCCCCTGATGCGCTGCTGAAAGAGATCAAGATGCTGGAGGAGAACGGCATCCCAGCGCGTGAGCGTCTGCGCATCAGTGAGGCGTGTCCGCTGATTCTCCCTTACCATATTGCGCTGGATCAGGCGCGTGAGGTGGCGCGTGGCAAGAAGGCGATCGGTACCACCGGTCGCGGTATCGGTCCCGCCTATGAGGACAAGGTATCCCGTCGCGGCCTGCGCCTAGGTGATCTGCTCGATACTGCCCGCTTCACCGAGCGTCTGAAAGAGGTGATGGAGTACCACAACTTCGCGCTGGAGCACTATTTCAAGGCGGATACCGTTGATTACAACGAGGTGCTGGAGAGCTCACTGGCAATGGCCGAAGAGCTGCGCCCAATGGCGGCGGATGTCACCAAGGAGCTGTTTGAGCTGAAAGATGCCGACAAGGGCATTCTGTTCGAGGGTGCACAGGGTACACTGCTGGATATCGACCATGGTACCTACCCCTATGTGACCTCATCCACAGTAACCGCGGGTGGCGCCTCTGCCGGTACCGGTGTCGGCCCTCGTTACATGGACTACATCCTCGGTATCACCAAGGCCTACACCACCCGCGTTGGTGGAGGCCCATTCCCGACCGAGCTCTATGATGGCGATGGACTCTGTGATGAGAATGGCAAGCATATGGCAGACAAGGGACATGAGTATGGTGCGACCACCGGCCGTGCCCGTCGCTGTGGCTGGTTCGACGCCGTTGCCCTGCGCCGTGCCGTGCAGATCAACAGCTTCACCGGTCTCTGCATCACCAAGCTGGATGTGCTGGATGGGCTGGAGACGCTGAAGATCTGTACCGCCTACAACATGAATGGTGAGACTCTGACAGCACCGCCGATCGGAGCCGATGCCTTTGAGGCGTGTGAGCCGGTCTATGAGGAGATGGCGGGCTGGAGTGAGTCCACCCTCGGTGCCAAGAACTACGACGATCTGCCCGAGAATGCCAAGGCTTACCTGAAGCGCCTGGAGGAGTTGTGTGGGGTACCGGTCGATATCATCTCGACTGGCCCGGATCGTGAAGAGACCATCGTATTGAACCACCCGTTTGCTTAATATTGGTATCCATATAGAGAAAAGCCCGTCTCACGTTAGTGGGGCGGGATTTTTTGTTATTGCAGCTTCTGGGTGACGGCGTCTGGTGGGGTGGGGCTGCGTTGGGTGATCACCCCCTTTTCCACACTGATCCATAGCGGGCTGCTCTCGGCATCGTAGTCGTAGGCGATATTCTCGTCATGGTCGGCATAGACCGGCAGCAGCATCAGAAAGTGGCTGCGCGCCTTGTCGTAGACCGCAAAGTTGTCGGTACTCATCACTACAGCGATGATGTTGATCTCCTCTCGTATCTTCTCGGCCTGGACCAGCAGCTCCCAGCACGTATCGCAATCCATAGTCATGAAGTAGAGGTAGGCATCCTTCTCTCGTAGATTGGCCATCACCACCGGGGCGGAAGAGGTCACCAGAATACCCTCCAGTTCGGGTGCCCATGGGGTGGGTGCCGTTGTTGAGGTTTTTGTGGGTGGTTCAGATTCAGAGCAGCCAGACAGCGTTACCAAGAGTGTTATCAGCAGCAGTAGTTGCTTCATTTCAGAATTCCGGTAGTCGAGATTGATTGAACCGATTGTACCATTTGGACGGGATGGTTCTGTCGCTCTTCTGGTTATAGAATGGAGAGATGGAGAAGCACGCCGACCCACTGCCCCGCATTCTGATTGTAGATGATCAGCCGGATAACCTGCAGGTGCTGGGGCAGGAGCTGCAGGGCGTTGGAAAATACAGCATCGCCTTTGCGCAGAGTGGTGAAGAGGCGCTGGAGCTGGTGGAGAGGCTGCTGCCGGATCTGATCCTGCTTGATGTGATGATGCCGGGCATCAATGGCTTTGAGGTGTGTGAGCGGCTGAAACAGGAGCCCCGTTACCGGGATATCCCGGTAATCTTCATTACCGCAATGAGTGATGTGGAGAGTATGGTGGAGGGGTTCCGGGCAGGAGGGGCCGACTATGTGACCAAACCGTTCCAGTCTGCGGTACTGCTGGCGCGGGTTGAGACCCATCTGCGACTCCATCTCTACCACAAGCATGAGGAGGAGATGCGCAATCGGGAGCGTTTTGTCGCCTATCAGAATGGTATGGTGGAGATGGGGGCTGATATCCTCCACAACATCGGCAATGCCATTGTCGGTATGGAGGGACAGGTACTGGGGATACGGGGGGTTGAAAAAGACCTGAATATGCTGGGAAATGGTCTTGATCGGGCGATCAGTTACCTTGAACATGATGAGAAACGGGAGAAGGCGGAGAAGATTCTGCGGCTGAGTAGCCAGATTCTGCACTCCTCGTTGCAGGAGATCGTCTCCGGGAACGGGGCGGCCCTGCAGCAATCAATTGAACAGATTCGCAAGATCATCCTCTCCCAACGGGCAATGAATTATAAGGGGATGCAGGCGAGCCCCTTTCTGATCTCAACCCTGTTATCGGATATCTACCCGCTCTTCGGCAGTGAATTGGTACAGAGAAAGATTGCCTATCAGACTGATTTGCAGGAGGAACTGCCTGAGGTTGTATTGCCACGTAGCCCGCTCTCTCAACTGATGATTAATCTGGTGAAGAATAGCTATGAGGCGATCGCTGAGGCGATCAAGCAAGGAGTACTCTCAGAGGGAGAGGGAAAGATCACGGTTCGGGCAACGGCATCAGAGGGGCGCTGGCAGCTGAATGTTGAAGATAATGGGATCGGCATTAAGCCGGAGTTGCTTGATCAGGTGATACTTTCCCGCTTCACCACCAAGCCGAATCATGGAGGGCAGGGGTTGCACAATGCTGCCAATTTGCTCCATTCCCTGCAGGGTAAACTGAAGGTGCAGAGTGAAGGAGAAGGGAAAGGGTGCTCTGTGCAGATCAGATTGCCGCTTTCTCGACAATAGTGGGTAATAAAAAACCTCTGACAGCGTGAGCTGAAAGAGGTCTTCTTGTATGGTGCCTGGGGGGAGACTTG
>CAYFOU010000052.1:0-14862 GCA_964344805.1 uncultured Piscirickettsiaceae bacterium
GCCAGAGCCAGAGCCAGAGCCAGAGCCAGAGCCAGAGCCAGAGCCAGAGCCAGATATATCCTCCTATCTGGATGATGTATTTGATGATGACGATGAACCCAATTGGGCAGAACGTCTGGGAGAGAAGCTGGAGGAGTTTGAGTGGATGGGGGGTGAGCGACCAATGGTACTGGCAGCGCTACTACTCATTGTGTTGCTCTATTTTGGCATGGTCCAGTTTGGTGAACACAATGCTCCAGACATGATTTCTGTTGAGCACTCTTCCGAGATGCTGGAGGAGGATGAGGTCGAAATGGTTGAGTAGTCTACTGGTATAAGGTGGTTACTTTGCTGACAGAATCATCTCCGACAGTTGCTCCAGCATACGGGTAATCCCGGCGACATCAAAGCTGTCGGTATAACGCTTGAGCCTCTCTGACCATGCGATTGATTCCGGGTCACCTTGCTCCTTTGAGGCTTTCAGCAACTGTGTAGAGAAGAGGGTGATGGCATCTATATCATGTGCGTAATTGGCCTCTTGCCAGAGCAGTAGCAGCTCTCCCTGTAAAAGGGGTTTGAGCTTCTCTGGATCAACTGTTTCAGTTGCAGGAGAGGGCTCAGTAGAGGTGGTCGTCGGCTGTCCTGTTTCAGGGGTAATAATTGAAAGTCGTGCCAACTCCTGCAGTAGCTGGTCCAGTATCAGTGGTTTGCTGATAAAACCATCCATGCCTCCCTCATATACCTCAGCCTGACTCTCCTCCATTGCATCGGCAGAGAGAGCGATAATGGGGATATGGTGGTCCTGATAGCGCTTTCGAATCTCTCGAGTGGCCTCGATCCCATCCATGCCTGGCATGCGGATATCCATCAGGATGGCATCAGGCCAGTTCCCCTTGCTTGCGCCACTCTCTATCAGCTCAAGTGTTTGTTGTCCGCCTTCTGCTTCTGTAACCTCAGCCTGATGGGCAGCAAGTATTGCCTGTGCCACCATTCGGTTGGCCTTGAGATCATCAACGACCAGTAGATGCAGCCCCTGCAACAGAGAGGGGTCAAGCTCATTGGAGTGGAATGGCGTATTTTCCACAGCGGGCTGGTCAGAAATGGTAAAGGGAAGCTCAAAGGAGAAGGTGCTGCCCAGGCCGAGTTCACTCTCTACCTCTATGCCATCTCCCCCCATCAATCCAACCAGCTGCTGACTGATGGCAAGCCCAAGGCCGGTTCCACCAAAACGACGGGAGGTTGAGCTGTCGGCCTGTGAGAAGGCGTCAAAGATATGTTTCTGTTGCGCTTCATTCATACCGATACCGCTATCGGTTACCGAGAAAAGTATCTGTTGTGAGTCGGTCGGGTGAGCGGAAATGGTCCGGGTTGCGCGAACCATGATTTGCCCCTGCTCGGTAAATTTGACGGCGTTGCTGCAGAGGTTGGTCAGAATCTGGCTAAGACGATGGGGATCTCCCATCAGTTGCTCTTCAATCGTGGGGTCAATCTCCACTGCAAGGGTGAGCCCCTTCTTCATTGCCAGTCCGGTGTGCAGTGTAGTTTGCAATCTTTCCAGCAACTGCTTCAGGTTGAACTCCCGCGCTTCAATCTCAATCTTTCCCGCCTCAACCTTGGAGAGATCCAGAATCTCATTCAACAGGGTGAGCAGGGAGTTGGCGGCCTGATCCATCTTCTCGAGATAGTCACGCTGCTGTCCATTGAGTTCGGTCTTCAGGGCCAGTCCACCGAGTCCGATGATGGCATTCATCGGGGTGCGTATTTCATGGCTCATGTTGGCCAGGAACTCACTCTTGGCGCGATTGGCGGTTTCTGCCTGATTCTTGGCGATCTCCAGTTCATGGGTACGGGCGACAATCTTCTGCTCCAGATTGCTCTGATAATTGTTGAGTGTTTGGTCACGTTGCTCAATCTGTTCCAGCATGGTGTTGAAACCCTCTGAGAGGATGTTCAGTTCTGTGATCTTGTTGGGGGCTGCACGGCGGCTGTAGTCGGCCTTTTTTGAGGTGTGCTCCATCAGCTGTGTCAGATTGGTCAAAGGTGTCAGGATTGATCGACTCAATGCGATCAGCAGATGACGCCCTACCATCAGGGCAAACACTGCGGCAATCAGGATGACTACAATCTGTTGCAGCAGAGTCTGGTAGAGATGAGAGAGGTGGATGTCGGTCAGCAGATGGCCCAGATACTGCCCTTTATGTGAGATCGCTATCTGCAGCACGATATGCTGGGTATTGATGGATAGAGGTGGAGGAACCTCTTCAGTGGAGTGTGACAGATGGCCGATACAGGAGGAGAATTGATACTCGGCAAAACGGGCACCATCCCGATTGTAGATGGCGGCACAACGTACATCGGGTTTGAGCTCCAGACTCTGGAGCAGCTCTTGTGCCGATAGTTCATCGTTGAACATCAGGCTGGCACTGGCCTGATCCGCAATCACTTCAGAAAGTGTCTGATTGGTCTCGATCAGTGTCAACAGGTTGGAGAAGAAGTTGGATAGAATGAAGATGGTAGTGACGAATGCCAGTGCAATAAACAGCGCCCTCTGGTTGATCTGCTTGAGGTGCTGAACAAGATCGGTTCTGTCTGGCTGATCTTTCATCGTGCTACGGTGGTTGCCAGACGCAATAGTTTGGAGCTGATCTTCAGGCCATTGCGCTTGGCGGCGGTGAGGTTGACCTCGAAGGCGACCCGTTTGTTGACGGTAACCATGTTGATGATCACCCCCTTGGCCAGTGCGCCGGGGGTGTCGGCAATGGTCAGTATCGGTTTGCCATTGATATGGTTGATCACCTGTTTCAGAGTGTCACCATCCTGAGCAATGAACACCAGCTGACAGCGCTCAAGGTCGTTGAGGGTTTCAATGTAGTTGATGCGTATTGGATGACCGGCAACCTTCTTTGCGCGGATACGATTCAGATTCTTGCCAAATGGGCTGTGGCCATAGATGCAGATGTCAAACTGCTGATCATATTCAGGCCAGGTGGTGAAGGAGGCAAAGTTATAGAGATAGGCCGCCTTGAGCTTGTACTCCGGGACATTGGCGGAAAGTGCCGGTGCTGAAACCACACACAGCACCAGTAGCAGACAGAGTGTCTGCCGGAGGTGATGTAATGGTTTCAGTAATGTGCTCATGAGAGAGGGAACGGATGGTTGCCTGAATCAGAATTTGTAACGTGCCTCCACCATGAAGTTGCGTTCTGGCAGTGGAAGATCGTAGGGAACCGTTCTGCCGCTGGACTCCAGCGCATCATCATCCAGCAGATTCTTGATGGAGGCAGCAAATTCCCACTGGCTGGAGTGGTTGTAGCGCATGGTGGTGTCGATCAACAGGTTATTGTCCAGATCGGCCCTCTCCATGTTGTCATAGGTGGAGCCATCAATCTTGTTTTCAGTGTTGTCATTGGTGTCACTGCGTCGGCGATCGGCAATCCAGTTGGCCTGCAGGTTCCAGTTCCAGTCTGGTTTAAAGCGCCAATCGGCCCGTAGATAGGCATCCTTGTAGGGCTCGTAATCATTGCGTTCGGCGTTGTCATCCGGGTTGCGCAGAGTGATGTTTCCAGAGATTCTCAGATCATCCTTGGCCTGCCACTGTGCCTCCAACTCGATACCGTTGACGCCGAATTGATTTTGGTTTTCATACTGATTACTTGCGCTGACCCACTTGATAATGTCTTCCATCTCATATTCGAACAGATTTATCCCCAAGGTCAGGTTGTCAGAGGCGGCGTAGGTAAAGGCGAGTTCAGTAGTCTTTGAGGTCTCTGGTTGCAGTGTACTGGATGTGGTGTTCTGGGTCTCCACAAAGGAGGGGGCGCGAAATGCCTCGCCATACATCAACTTGGTGGTCAGCTTGTCGGTGCTGTTCCAGACCAGTGCCAGACGCGGGTTGGTGGTGCTGCCAAAATCGGAGTATTCGTCAAAGCGGGCACCCGCAGTCAGCTCCAGAGTGTCGGAGAGGGTCCAGACATCCTGCAGAAACAGGTAATCCACCTTGCGGGTAGAGGCGAGTGCAAAGGCGCTTGATGTGCCCGTTACATCGGTGCCATTTTCGATCTCTTTTGCTTCAGAGAGATCAAGCCACTTGTGGCCACCACCAATACGTATTTGATGATCCTTGATACCGCTGTAGAGCCCGCTGACCTCCAGTTGCAGATGCTGTTCGGATGACTCCTGCTGGCTGATGGTTGAACCACTCTGGAGAAAACCGGGGCCGGATGAAGTGTTGAGATCTTGATAACGGACCTCTGCATCCACTCCCCAATTGGGTCTGAACTGCTCATTGCTGTAGAGCCAGCCCAGATTGATCCGTTCAGCCTTGCCCTGTGTAAGGGAGTCAAAGTATCCGGATCCATCAAAACCCTCTTCTACATCATAGTTCTGGGTGTAGTCTGCCTGAATGCGCCAGTTATCGCGGGCAAGATAGGTGCGCAGATCAATGTTCTTGTATCCCAATCCAATGTTCCCGGAGGTGCCCGAGCGGTCGGTGATGATGTAGGGATCGTGTCCATCGGTGTGGGAGAGCTCAAGGGTCAATCCGGTATCAATGCCGTTGATCTCGGTACCGTGTTGGCCCCATACGGTTTGAGCGCCAAAGCTGCCAACTCGTATACCAGCCCTGGATTGGTTGATGCTGCCTGCACTCTTGGTAATGATATTGACCACACCGGCACTGGCATTGGCCCCATACAGTGCGGAACCTGGTCCGCGAATCACCTCGATGCGCTCGATTGCGCTGACCGCAAGACCTTTCCAGAAGGTATCCTGCGGCCATGCAGAGGTGAGGCTGCGCATGGATACGCCATTGACCATCAACAGTACCTGATTGGTATTGGTACCACGGATATGGATAAAGGGGGTATAGAAGGCGCGATTGACGCGGATATGGACACCGGGAACACTCTCCAGTGCCTCGATGGCGTTGGTGGCTCCGGTCTTTTTCAGATCGTCTGCCGTTACTACAGTGACTGCGGCAGGTGCCTTGCTGAGAGACTGATGGCTACCCGTAGCAATTTCCACCTCCATTTGCATCAGCTGTTCAAGGCTCAATTCAAACAGTTCCCCATTTGCAGTGGTTGTTCCTGCTGTTGTGGAAGAGGCGGCCAAAAGCAGAGAGCATCCGGTTATTATTTTTCGTGTATACATCACGATTTCCTTCAATCTTTGTTATTGATTCTATGAGTGGATCACCCAATGGCTCAATCCCCGATTCACTGCAAGAATCGTCTGCACTATGTGATTCGCAAACGATTATAGCGGTTATATTCTGTAGAAACGACTCACATGGTTGTATGGTTAACTTATTGAATACCAATTGGTAGTTAAAAAGAGGCCTGCATTGTTAAAGAGATGAACAGGGTGCATTGTTGCAAACCTTGGTAGAGGGTGGATAATCGGAGTCCGTGGATTACTCGTTAGGGGGAGATTTTTGATTTTCATCACAGAGAGTCGGGGACAACAGTAGATGGCCGTGGAGATACCAGAACCGGTACCCCGCCTGCTGTTGGTTGATGACCGGCCAGAAAACCTGACCGCACTGGAGGCGATCCTGAGCGACCTCGATGCGGAGATTGTAAAGGCCAACTCGGGTAATGAGGCGCTGGCACAGGTGCTGAAGCAGGAATTTGCAGTGGTGCTGCTCGATGTGCAGATGCCGGAGATGGATGGTTTTGAAGTGGCCGAGCTGATGCGCGGCAACAGCAGGACCAGCCACATCCCGATCATCTTTGTGACTGCGATCAGCAAAGAGCAGCAGTATGTCTTCAAGGGGTATGAGAGCGGTGCAGTGGATTACCTCTTCAAACCGCTGGAACCACTGGTGGTACAGGGTAAGGTCAAGGTCTTTATCGAACTCTATATCCAGCGTGAAAAGAGCCGTATTGCCCAGCGTGAGGCGGAGGCCGCCAACCTTGCCAAGAGCCAGTTTCTGGCTACCATGAGCCATGAAATCCGCACACCGCTCAACGGGGTGATCGGCATGAACGAGATGCTGATGCATACCGAGCTGGATTATGAGCAGCGTAAATATGCGGAGTTGACCCGTCATGCGGCGGAGTCGCTGCTGGCGATGCTCAATGATGTACTCGACTTCTCCAAGATTGAGGATGGCAAGCTGATGCTGGAGGAGATCGATTTTGATCTGCGCAGCCATCTGGAGAAGATGGTCGATATTGTGTCGCCACAGATGCTGCAGCGCGGGGTGGAGTGTATCTCCTATATTCCTCCCAATGTACCTACCCTGTTGCGCGGAGACCCTACCCGCATCCGTCAGGTGGTGCTCAATCTGCTCTCCAATGCGGTCAAGTTCACTGAGCAGGGTACGGTGACCACCCGGGTGGAGGTGGAGGAGGAGCGGGAAGAGCAGGTGACGTTGCGGATCTCGGTTCAGGATACCGGTATTGGCATTCCCAGGGAGCGCCAGCAGGATATCTTCGACTCCTTTGTGCAGGCGGACTCCTCGACCTCCCGCAAATATGGGGGTACCGGGTTGGGGCTCAGCATCTGCAAGCAGATCATTCTCGCAATGGGGGGAGAGATTGGGGTAGAGAGTGAAGAGGGGGAGGGGGCCACCTTCTGGGTACGTCTGACCCTGCCCCGACAGACTGAAATCGATCTGGTGGATCACTCGTTCGATTGTGAAGTGGTTCGGGGCAAGCGTATTCTGGTGGTGGATGATGAGCAGATCAATCGTGATCTGCTGGTCAGTTATCTTGGTGAACGCAACTGCTGTGATGTGGTGACCGCATCGGATGGCTATGAGGCTCTCGAGCTGCTGCAGCAGGCAAGGTTGGAGAAGAACCCGTTTGATGCGGCACTGATCGATAACAAGATGCCGGGGATGTGCGGGCAGGAGTTGGGTACTCGCATCAAGGAGGACTCTGCACTCAGCAATCTGAGGATTATCATGCTCACCTTTTTCTCTGATCAGGGAGAGCGCAGCCGCATGTTGGATCTCGGGTTTGATGGTTATCTCAACAAGCCGGTACGTCATCAGGAGATGGTGGAGCAGCTGGCCGAGGTGTTGAGTCAGGCGCCATCTGCCCTGCCGACAGAGCCTGTGGCGGATCCTCTCGGTCTGGAGGATGAGGAGAAGCGCAAGGCGTGCGCGTTGCGGATTCTGGTGGTGGATGATGAGCCCATCAACCAATTCTTCCTCAAGGGCATTCTGATAAAGCGGATGAAGTGCGCTCCTGATATTGCCAACAACGGCAAGCAGGCGGTCGAGATGTGCGGAGAGAACACCTATGATCTGGTCTTCATGGATTGCCAGATGCCGATGATGGATGGCTATGAGGCAACCCAGAAGATTCGTCAGCAGGAGCATGCACAGGGGGTAGATGCGCCGGTCCATATCATTGCCCTGACCGGGAACACTACCGAAGAGGGGCGCCGACAGGCGATGGCGGCAGGGATGAGCAGCTTTCTCAGCAAGCCGGTCACCTCGGAGATGGTGCTGGATGCGATCCGGGAGCAGTTTCCAAACGTCACCCTTCTGGAGATGACAGGTTAACGGTCAACCGTAATCTCTGTGGCCGTCGGCCAGTACACCGTATTGATCTTGTGCAGCCTGAGGGAATGCAGCTCCAATATGGTCGGGGAATGCTGGATATTTATATGCGCCCATGGCCCGATTTCAATTATCTGTGGATAACAGGGAACCGTGATGAAGAGTGCAATTGACTGAATAATCAGGGACAATGAGGGGTCGTAACTGGGCCGGGCATAGAGGTACCCTTCTGGTGGACAGGGTCAGTACAACAGAGGCAATGCTTTGGATTAAGAAGATGAGGGGATCACGATGAAGGGCTTTTCCATCCAGAATTTTTTCTCAGGGCTGTCACGTCAGGTCCTGTTCTGGTTTCTGTTTATCGCGTTGACACCGGCGATGGTGATCAGCTGGATCGGCTACCACAATGGTCAGGAGCAGCTCCATCACGATACTACCCACTATCTGAAGGATATGTCGGCAATCCAGACGCAGTTTATCCGTACCAACTTCGAGCGGATGATGACCGATCTGAAGACCCAGGGAGAGACCCGTAGCAACGGTCGTTTTCTGGAGCGACTTTCTGAAGAGTTTTCCACCAGTGGACAGTCCGCCAAGGTCTTTACCCGCAGCTTCCAGTGGGCAACGATAGCCGATGAGCATGATGCCGACCTCAATGCCTTCGGGAAGGCGTATGGATATTATGATGTTCTCCTGATCGATCTTGACGGCAATGTGCTCTACACCGTTGCCAGAGAGTGGGATCTGGGTGAGAACCTGTTTGATGGGGAGCTCTCCACCACCCGCCTGTCGAAAGCGGCACGCCAATCCATGGATAGCGGCCAGCCGCTCTTTTCCGATCTGGAGCACTATGCCCCCTCTGACAAGATTGCCGGATTCCTGCTGAATCCGCTGCTGGACGAGATTGGAGAGCCGGTAGGGTTGATAGCCCTTCAGCTTGCCGGTGGGCAGCTTAAACAGCTGATTGGGCAGAGTATCGAGTTTGGCCAAACCGGTCGCCGCTATCTGGTGGGAGAGGACCTTACCTTGAGAACGCCGGGCGCACTGGGAGAGCTCTATCCGGTGCTGGGGCGCAAGGTGGAGTCGAGGAATGCATTGAAGTGGTATCAGAAACATCAGGAGCTGGGAGGAGAGGTGCTGAACCAGTCTGAAGAGATGATTCGCTATGCCGGGCCGTTGGGGCAGCCGGTGATCGGTATCCACTCCACCCTCGATTTTGCCGGTATCCACTGGGCCTATATTGTAGAGATTGATCAGTCCGAGGCCTTTGCCTCTTCGGAGAGCCTGTTCCAGCTGACACTGATACTGATGATTACCACGGTGGTTGTGGTGCTGTTGATTGCAATGCCGGTAACCGGCCGGATTGTGGGGCCGATTGTGGAGCTGTCTGGAGCGCTCTCCAGAGTGGGTAAGGGGGATCTGCAGCAGCTCGATATCCGGGCCAGACATGAGCTGGGCAAGATGGTGCGTGGTTTCAACGAGATGATCCTCAATCTGCAGGTTTCCGAACAGAAGACCGAGAGTCAGCACTGGCAGCAGGAGGGAGCGGCCCGCCTGATGGACCAGATGCAGGGGGATCAGGCGATCACCGATCTGGCACGCAATACCATCTCCTTCCTCTGCAACTATCTCAATGTGCAGATTGGTGCCTTCTATGTGAAGCAGGGGGCGCAGATCCGCTTGGTCGGTACCCACGCCTTCAGTGCCCGCAAGGGGTTTCGCAATGAGTTCATCGATGGGGAAGGATTGGTGGGGCAGGCGGCACTGGAGAAGGAGGTGATCACCTTTACCCATGTACCGGATGACTATCTTGCCGTCACCTCTGGATTGGGTGAGGTAACCCCGAGCATCATCATGGTGATTCCGCTGCTATGGAACAACAAGGTGGTTGCACTGATCGAGCTGGGGATGATGGAGCCACTCAATGAGCTGGAGCAGCAGTTTATCGAGAACAGTGGTCGCTCCATTGCGGTTGCGGTACAGACGGCACTGGGCAGAGAGCGTACCCAGGAGCTGCTGATCCAGACCCAGGCGCAGTCGGAGAAGCTGCAGGTACGGGAAGAGGAGCTGCGTGAGAGCAATACCTCGCTGGAGAATCAGGCGCTGGAGTTGCGGCGCTCGGAGGAGCAGCTGCGCAACAGTCAGGCGCAGATGGAGGAGCAGAACGAGAAGCTGCAGGTACAGCAGGAGGAGCTGCGGGTTGCCAATGAGGATCTGGAGAAGAAGGCGGTGGATCTGCGGCAGTCACGTGACCAGATCGAGACCAAGAATCGGGAGCTGGAGATTGCACAGTACGAGCTGGAGGCGCGTGCGAAGGAGTTGGCGACCTCCAGCAAGTACAAGTCCGAGTTCCTGGCCAATATGTCACATGAGCTGCGTACGCCGCTCAATAGCCTGTTGATCCTCTCCAAGCTGCTGGCTGATAACCGCGAAGGGAATCTCAATGCACAGCAGGTGGAATATTCACAGACCATCCATGACTCTGGTAGTGACCTGCTCAACCTGATCAATGACATTCTTGATCTATCCAAGATCGAGTCGGGAAAGATGGAGGTACATGTCGAGACCATCCACCTCAATGACTTTGTGGCCGGACTGAAGAGCAAATTCCAGCCGATGGCGGAGAGCAAGGGGATCGGTTTTGAGGTGGAGTTTGATCAGGCCCCCTCCCTCTGGCGCAGTGATGCCCAGAAGCTGGGACAGGTGGTCAAGAACATGCTCTCCAATGCGATGAAGTTCACCCGGGAGGGGAGTGTGCGGCTGCGTATTGGTGCGGTTCCTTCAGGGATCAGGCTGACTCAATCCGAATGGATGGACCAGCACGGGATGGCGATCTCGGTGATCGACAGTGGTATCGGTATCTCCAGAGAGCAGCTTCAGGTGATCTTTGAGGCGTTCCAGCAGGCGGATGGCTCTACCAGCCGCAAGTATGGAGGGACCGGGCTGGGGCTCTCGATCTCCAGAGAGCTGGCAAGGCTGCTGCAGGGCGAGATTGTGGTGGAGAGTGAAGAGGGCAAGGGGAGCAACTTTACCTTGGTAATTCCGCGTGAGCTGGAGGTGGTTGAGGGGCAGGAGCATACATCGGCTCCGATAGCCGAGGTGCAGCCTCAGGCGGTGGATAAACCGGCCGCTCCCGTGGTGGAAGAGAGTGAGGTAAAGGAGCATGTTCATCAGGTGCAGGAGAGCCCTGCGCCCCTGCCCAGAGAGGTGGTGGCTGCAGATGGTGTGGATGATGATCGTGAAACCCTCAAGCCCAATGAGCGGGCAATCCTGATTATTGAGGATGACCTCCGCTTTGCGGGAATCCTCGCCGGGGTGGCGCGTGAGCGTGGTTTCAAGGTGTTGATCGCTACCGATGGTGAGGCCGGTCTCCACTTTGCCGACTACTATCAGCCCAGTGGTATTGTGCTTGATATCGGTCTGCCCAACATGGATGGATGGCAGGTGATGGAGCGCTTGAAGGATGGCTCCAAGACCCGCCATATCCCGGTCCACTTCATGTCCGCCAATGGTCAGCCACAGGATGCGCTGGTCAATGGTGCGGTCGGTTTTCTCACCAAGCCGATTACCATGGAGCAGATGGCAGAGGCCTTTGAGCGTATCGAGCATGTGGTGGATCGCCCGATGAAACGGCTGCTGCTGGTTGAGGACAACCCGGTTCAGCTCAAGGTGATCAAGGAGTGGATCGGTAATGGAGATGTGAAGACGATTACTGCATCGACTGGAGAGGAGGCACAGCAGGTTCTGCTTCAGGACGAGATCGACTGTATTGTGCTGGATCTCGGGTTGCCTGATATCAATGGCATGGAGCTGCTGGAGACCATTCGCAGGCGGGATGATCTGCGCCATATTCCGGTGGTGGTCTATACCGGGCGGGAGCTGGATCCGAAGGAGCGTACGCTGCTGCAGGAGTATGCCCAGAGTATCATCGTCAAGGATGTGCGTTCACCAGAGCGGTTGCTGGATGACACCACCCTCTTTCTGCATCGGGTGGAGGCCAATCTGCCGGAGGAGCGCCAGCGCACCATCCGTATGTTGCATGATAGTGAGTCGTTGTTTGAAGGGCGCAAGGTATTGTTGGTGGATGATGACATGCGCAATATCTTTGCCCTCTCTGCGGCGATGCAGGAGAAGAGTATGGAGGTGCTGGTGGCCAACAATGGTGTGGAGGCGCTGGAGCAGCTGGATGCCAACCCTGATACCGCCATTGTGCTGATGGATATCATGATGCCGGAGATGGATGGCTATGAGGCGATGCAGCGTATCCGTGAGCAGGAGCGCTTTGCCAAGCTGCCGATGATTGCATTGACGGCGAAAGCGATGAAGGGAGACCGGGCGCAGTGCATTGAGGCGGGGGCCAGTGATTATCTGACCAAGCCGGTGGAGACTGACAAACTGCTGTCGATGATGCGGGTTTGGCTCTATCGCTGATTGAACCATGACGATGCCGATGGAGAGTGCCGAGCTGGAGCGGATTGAGATTGATCTGCTGCTGGAGGCGCTGTTCCGGCGTTATGGCTATGACTTCCGCGACTACTTCTATGAGACTGCACAGCGTCGTATCCGTCGTCAGGTACAGCGCAATGATTTGGCGTCAATCTCCGCGCTGCAACATGCGGTGCTGCACGATGAGTCGGTTGCCGATGACTTGCTGAAAGATTTGTCGATCAATGTGACCGAGATGTTTCGTGATGCCGATTTCTATCGCATGCTCTCGGAGACAGTATTGCCGGAGTTGGTGCAGGAGCCCCATATCAAGATCTGGCATGCCGGCTGTGCCAGCGGAGAGGAGGTCTACTCGGTTGCCATTCTGCTGAATGAGCTGGGGCTCTACGAGAAGAGTCGTCTCTACGCCACCGATTTCAATGTGGCGATTCTGGAGCGGGCGATGAGTGGGGTCTTCCCGTTGAGTGAGATGAGTCGCTATACCGAAAATTATCAGGCCGCTGGAGGGCAGCGCGCCTTCTCGGACTACTACCATGCGCGATATGACCATGCGGTGATGGACAGCAATCTTCAGCAGAACATGGTGTTTGCCGAGCATGACCTGGCAACGGGTGGTTCGTTTGGTGAGATGCAGATGATTATCTGCCGTAACGTGATGATCTATTTTGATCAGCCGCTGAAGTATAAAGTCTTCCGTCTCTTCCATGACTCCCTCTGTGAAGGGGGGGTACTCTGCCTGGGCTCTCATGAGTCAATGCAGGGGTGCGAGTGTCCGGATCACTTCGAAGTGGTCTCGGCAGAGCAGCGAATCTTCCGCAAGGTGGCTTGATCATGGCAAGGCCGAAGAGAACACCGAAGGTAAAGATGGTGGTGATGGGGGCCTCGGTAGGAGGGTTCAAGGCACTGCGCACCATCTTTTCACCTCTGCCGGCCGACTTTCCGGTTCCGGTGCTGGTGGTGCGCCATCAGGCGGCCGATACCGATGACTATGTGGTTGAGGCACTGAATCGTGATTGTCAGGTTCACTTCAAATTTGCCGAAGAGGGGGAGCAGCCCGAGGCGGGTACCATCTACATTGCCCCACCGGATCACCATCTGATGGTGGGCAATAATGGACAGCTGCATCTTTCAAAGGGGGTGCCGGTCAACTACTCCCGTCCTTCAATCGACCCCCTGTTTATCTCGGCGGCACAGCACTATAAATCAACCCTGTTGGCGGTGATACTGACCGGCTCCAATGGGGATGGCATGGATGGGCTTATTGAGGTCAAGGGGATGGGGGGTAGAATAGTGGTGCAGGATCCGGAGTCGGCAGAGTCTGATGTGATGCCGAGAATGGCAATGGAGCAGGTAGAGGTGGACTATCTGGTCTGGCTCGACCAGATTGGGGCATTCCTCTGGGGAATGGACCGATAAGGTACTGGACCGTCAGTTACGAATGGGTACCACCGAGATCGAGTTCTTCGGCGAGCCCTCTATCACCTTGTCGCTGTAGCTGAGATAGACCAGCACCTTGCGCTGGGCATCGTAGAAGCGCACCACTTGTAGTGATTTGAACAGTACCGAAGTGCGCTTCTTGAACACCTCCTCGCCATCATCCTTGCCGTTTGCAATATCTTCCGGTAGTTCGATGTGTCCTGTCTGGCGGCAGGCGATCGAGGCATCGGAGGTATCTTCGGCAATGCCGATGGCACCACCAATCCCCCCCTTCTTGGCACGGCTCAGATAGCAGGTGGCGCCGGGGATACGGGGATCGTCAAAGGCCTCGACCATAATCTTGTCGTTGGGGGAGGCGAGACGGAATTTGGTACTGACCTCGCCGATCTTGTCGGCAACCGCACTGGGGGCAAGCAAGGTGATCAGGGGAATGATTAGAAATTTGTGCATACAGAAGAGCCTCTTTTTGCGCTATGCTCTGGATATAGATATGAATCCGGGATTGGTTATAACAAGGAGGTTGATCATGCAGAGTCATCGCTGGGTAAAGTCACTCTCTATTCTACTGGCTGGAGGCGCGCTTCTCTACGGCAGTGGTGCTGTCGCCTTCGGTTTCAATATGGGAGACAGCTTCAACGAAGGGTTTGACTTTGATGAGGGCAACGATATGGATATCGGCGGCTCGAGAATGAACTGGGAGAGCCCTGATAACGTATGGGATACCGGCACCAGTACCCGCAAGGGGTTCTCCTGGGGGGGTGGTCCCCGTTCCGGTCCCGCCTGGGGATTTCGTGATGCCCCACCTCCAGTCTGGGGCTACCCCCAACTCTATCCGCAGCAGCCTGCCCCGTACGGGATGATGCCTCGTCCCCCTTATGGTTGGGCACCACCTCCCGCCCCTACCGTATATAAACGTCCTCCGGCGCCGCC
Organism: uncultured Piscirickettsiaceae bacterium; assembly: GCA_964344805.1. Classification (GTDB taxonomy): domain Bacteria; phylum Pseudomonadota; class Gammaproteobacteria; genus Thiopontia. The sequence continues at coordinate 14,303 of CAYFOU010000052.1, forward strand.
AGCGCCAATGGCGCCTCAAACAGAAGGAGCTACACAATGAGAAAGCAGATCCGATTGATGGTAATGGGCATGATGCTGGTAGCCACCCCCCTGGTGGAAGCGGGAGATGGGCCGGATCAGGTGCGCTGGAACTGTATGGATGTAGGTGCTGCCGGGTTGCGCTGGAACTCTGATACCGATACCTATCGGGATACCAGCTTCTTTATGCAGCAGCATCAGATTGTGCAGCAGCAGGACCAGCTTACCTTCCCCGATGAGATGGGGTTCAAGGCGGGCTATCGCTGCGGTTTCCGCCCCAATATTCCAGTGCTGACCTGTGATGATGGGGTGCGTACCTTCAATCTTAATGTGCAGACCGGCTATGCGACCCACAGCAAGACCTATGGCTGGATGGACCCCTATAGCCGTCCACAGCCGATGTTTGTAGCGGCGGCGATCTGTAACCGGATCTAGGGAAACCCTGAATAAGTCATGAACGGATATCTCGAACCTATAACGTCCAATGTCTTCGTTGAAAATCTTGCCAATAGTTCACTATTGGCTGCGATCTTCGCCTTGAT
>CAYFOU010000053.1:0-9559 GCA_964344805.1 uncultured Piscirickettsiaceae bacterium
TTATATGACCAAGGCTTTCTCTTTTTTATTCCTTTCTATATGCGGATCCGGGAACGTTGTTCAACTTTACCCCGGTCAGAGCTGGAGCCTGACCATTGATGCCTATGATGTGGTTATGGAGGATGAGAGCTATCAGTGGGCCACCCATGAACTACCGGAAATTGTCGAGTGTATGCGGCTGCGATTTGCTGACCACCTTGGTACCCACGGTGTATTGATCGAGGGGGATGTAGCGCTCTCGATGGATATTATGAGTGGTATTGTTGAAAATCTGCGCAAGCGAAGTCATCGACTTCAAAAGCAGGAGAAAGGGGGTAGAATGTAACTATGACAAACGATCAGATTAAAGAGGCGATTGGGCTGGCTAGAACCAAAATGGCGGTTCTGGCAGCTGTTGGTCTCAGTTCGGTGGCGGGAGGTTTGCGCCATATGTTTGAAGTAGATCGGATGGATGTGTGGGGCGTAGCTGGATTGGCAGTAGGCTATTTGGCTGTGTTACGATTCAAGCACATTGAAGAAAGTGCAGAAGCAATGATTGAGGATATGAACGATGACGCCTGATGATCTTTTGGTACAAATCCTGTTTATCGGTGTGGGTCTGTTCTGGGTGTGGGTCGCTGGTCGTGACCACTCAAAGCATACGCACTCCGAAAAATAACCCGGAAATTTTCCGAACCACAAACCCGCTTCGGCGGGTTTTTTCATGCCTGCTTTCCGAGCATTTTCCGAACCACTTCGGAAAGCTGTTCAGAACTTTTTCGGAAAAAAACCGGAAAAATCCCTGCTCTCCCCAACTTTTCGGAAAAGTTCCGAAAATGTAATTGATTTCAAAGGCTTTTCTATTTTCGAAATTCGGAAAAATCACGTTCCGAAAGTTTCCGAAAACATCATTGATTTAAAAGGACTTTTCCGAATCTCCGAAGTTCTGAACGGTGAAAAATGGGGTTTCCGAAAACTGCTTGATCCGTTTCCGAAACGATCCGTATTTTGTTTAGACATCTGGCGTGTGGAGCTACAGCCGGGGAACAAAATCAATGAGTGGAGAGACAGGAAAAATGAGCGTTAAGAGCGAGACGAAGAAGTGGTTTAGCAAGGAGATGGTGGGTTCTGCCGTAGTGGCAAGCCTGATGATCGGTCTGGTGTCTGTGGGCATCAAGGCGCTGCCAAGCAACAAGGCTACTGCCATGTTGAAGGCTGCCAACAACGATAAGGTGTAAGGGGCGTTACCATGCGAATCCAGAAAGAGCGAATCAACTCGCCTATCGGTCTGGGGTACAACCAGAACGCTATTTTCCAGATGCTCCCAGAGCGCACTATCCAGAAGCTGGTGATCAACCATCCGGGTATTCCCCGTGATGTGTTCCGTCGTGTCGCTTTCGAGCTGAACGGCTTTGAGCCGATCATTACCAATGGTGGTTTCCTCAACGATGTCGAGACCTATCGCGGTGGCTTTGTGCATCCGTACAAAACTGTGCTGGCCTTTGGTGAGCACTCCAACCGTACCTTGCAGGGGCAGATGCGCTCCGGTCTTCCGGTCGTCAACCGTGACAACGCGGTTCTGAAGTTGGAGTTGGGCGATGCACCGAGTGCCGATGCCGGTGCCCCGCAGATCACCATTGATGCGTACACCTCCCGCAAGCAGGGGCGTGTCTTTATTCCGCGTATCCGTACCCTGACCGAGAACGTCCGTCCCAATGGCGAGACCGTTATCCCGTTCCGTGATGCGGAGGAGGGGGTGGAGATCAAGCGTATCTGGTTCCAAGCTTCTGACATTGTTCATCTGCGAGTGGAGCAGGCGGGCCGGAAGATCTGGGAATCTTCGGTAGAGGATCATGAGTATGACCAGAAGGTGGGGAGCCGTAAGCCGCGACCCGGTTACTTCTGCTTTGATCCTACCCATACCGGCTGGGGCATTGATGACCTGATCGATACGGTATCGCGTGATACCCGTCTGGATCTGATCGTTACCACCAGTGGTGAGCGTACCGATAACACACTGCCGATGATTGTCGAGCAGGTGGATCAGGTCGCTGCACTGAATGGCACGATGACTGATCTCGGGGGGTAAGTCATGGGCCTGTTCGACGCAAGCGTGTACGACGATGACCCTTGGCATGATCCTTATGCGGGTGAGGTTGGCTCCGGTGACTGGATGACCAGCATGGGGAATGGCTCTGCCTCCAACAGTGATGGCCTTGATGGGCTGTGGAATACGCTGTTGGGTGGTGCGAGCCGTGTTGCAGACAGCTATGCCAGCTATGAGGTAGCCAAGAACATGCGCCGGGCCACCCCGGAGCAGCCGAGTAGCAAGGTGCATGTTGTCGAGATCCCCGGTGGTCCCAGTGTGTCGGTTGTCGCTGTGGGTGCGGCCTCGCTGGCGGCTGTAGGGCTTGGCTACATGATCCTTAAAGACTGATGGCAGTCGATCCCGGTACAGCCGAGGGCCTCAAGGTAGCGGCGAGCCTGTTCGGTAGCGTGGGCGGGATGGGGAAGGCACAGGCCATCCCCTCTCGCTCCGAGGCCGGGGCCAGCTATCAGGTGGGCGGCCTGACCATCAACAAATCACCAATTGACTGGACCATATTGGGGCTGGGGTTGGGGACTGTGCTGGTAGCGGCAGCATGGATCAAGCGTAAACCAAAGAAGAAGAGGAAGCGGTAACGTGGCAATCAGCATCAAGCGGGTACGCTGGACGGCGGCACTGGGGCGGGAGCTTGCAGATGCGGCGGGGGTAGACCTTCAGGAGATCCGTGAAGATGTCATGGAGGGTCGTTCAGCTGCTTACCACGTTACAGACGGTAACAACTCTCTCTATCTGGTTGCGCGTGGTGAGGGGCAAGACTGGTGTATTGATGCGGCGGCGGGTTCCGGCCTGCTGAGTCGTGCGTTATGTGACCGGGTCTATCAGGCGTGCAAGGCGGGTGGGATGACCCGGATTGTTTTTGTAACCACGGAAGCCGGGATTGTTGGGGGGCTGCGGCACTTCGGTTATCACCCGGATTCCATAGGCTACAACCATATCGGTAAGCCGGTCTATGCGGTGCAGGTGTCGTAGTGGGAGGCAAGACAAGCAGTAGCAGCAGTTCCAGTACCACCAATACCACCTATAACGTGGCATTGGAGGATACACAGGATGCAATTGTCGGTGATGGCAACACAGTAGCGGTTACTGATCATGGAGCGGTAGAGGCGGCGGAAGAGATTGCAACGGAATCTCTGTATGTTGCCAAGTCCATTGCGGGATCGGCGCATGATGCCTTGGTGGATGTTGGTGAAACTGCAATTGATGGGATGGCAGACGTTAGTCAGGAGTCCGTGTGGGCAATGTCTGATCTTGGTTCTGATGCGCTGTCTGAGATGTCCGGTGTGACGGATGAAGCGCTGGGTATTAACCGGGATGTAAGCCGTCAGGCGTTGTATGGAATGGAGAGTGTTAGCGGTGATGCGCTTGATCACTCCGAAGAGATCAGCGCTCAGGCAATGCGGCAGATTGCAGATGTGAGTCAGGCTGCAATGAGTGCTCAAGAGAAGAGTCAATCAGGCTTTGTTCGGCTGGCGAGTGACAATCTGAGTGCGTTGGTGGGTTTGAAAAAGACGCAAGATACGGGCGGCAGTAGTGATGTTGCAGACACGTTGAAAACCGGGTTCATCGCTATGGGTGGGGCAATGGGTTTGATCGGGCTGGGCCTGATCTTGAGCAGAGGTAAGAAAGGATGAAGGTAACAAAAACGCTGGCTCCAAGAGGGCAAGTAGGAAGTAGTAAGCCACATCCGGTTGTGGGTGAGAGTGTCTTTGTTCGTCAGGGGCCGGTACTGCTCGCCTCGCACCGTATGGGTGACCAGAGCGGAGCCAATAAGCCACCTGTAACCCTGAATACAGGTGATTCGGTTACGTGGCCTGAGTTTGACCAGTTGATTCTGGAGAACTCGCTGGATATCGGGGTCGAGGTGATTCTTGAGGTGGGCTACGGTGTCATTACCCGGTCACAGGGGGAGCTGTCGGCAACGGTGACTGAGATCGTGCAGCCGGTGCAGGTTGGTAATGTGGTCAAGGTCACCAGTGATAAGCCGCTGGAGGCCAAGTTTCCTGATCAGATGCAGGTTGCTCCAGTTGAGGTTGCCAACCTCGATCAGATCAGTCGAGAGGTTGAGGTGAAAGGTGTAGTGCCGATGTCACCAAAGGCCTATGGAAGTTTTGTTCCGCGCCCTGCGCATGAGTTCGCTGATACGCAGGATCACATCGTTCCCAAAAATGAGGCCCGTAAGGAGCTGTTGATAAGGGCCGACAAAAACAATAAGGGAGTGGTCTGGACCGGGCCATCCGTGGGCGTGGGGCATCCGATTGAGCCGGGGGACCCCGCCAGCTTCTTCATGGATGATGCGCTCCCGCTCTATGCCGAGGAGCTGGGGGATACCGTTTACATCATTGAGGTGGAGGAATGAGAAGTTCGGTAGGTGCTGGTGGTCGCCGGGTAGTAATCGACCCGGTAGAGGCTGAACGCCTGATGCCGCAGTTTGTACAGCGGATGACTGACGTAACCATTGAAGAGTATGTGGATGCGTTCAACGAGGTTTCGCCACGTTACAAGGTAGCACCTGTAGAGAATGTTGTCTCTGCTCCCACTGCACCAGCAGCAGGAGGGGAGACGCAACAGAGTTCCAGTGTTGGAACGTTCGACCAGTTTATGACTGAGTGGAACAAATATTCAAAACGATAAGCAAGGAGAGACAGTATGTCAGTAGTAGTAAAGATTGCTCAGAAGATGGGCGCAGAGATGAACACCACCCGTGCCGATGTTGCCGGTGTTAAGGAGAATGTCACCGCTGTAGAGGGTGATGTTGCTGTTGCTCAGCAGGCTATTGAGGGTCTGAGCACTGGTAAGGCTGATGACGCGAAGGTTAATCAGGAGGTAGCGCGTCTGGATAAGGCTGTCGCTGATGTGGAGAAGAAGTCACAGGATGCGATGACCGTGATGAAGGCGGAGCTGCTGGATACTGACGCGGATCTGATTGAGACCCAGAAGATGCACCTTGCGGAGATTCAGGAGAATGAGGAGACCATTGAGGCTCTCAAGAGTCTGGCGGTTACCAATAAGCAGGCTGCACAGGATGACCTGAATGGTTATCGCTCCGAGGTCGGCACTTATGAGGAGTTCGAGACCACATGGAATGGGGTGGTGAACGCCTGATAGTTGGGCTCATGGATGAGGGGAGGGGGTGCTCTCCCCTCATTGGTAACGGTTAAGAGGTAACGAGATATGGCAGAGACAGAACGGCAGGCGGCAGAAGCGGTACTTGTGAAGGTGGCGCGGGTAACGGGTGGTGCCTTTGCAGAGGTGCGTGATGCCTTGGATGCGCGTACTACGCACGTTGAGGTAAAGACTATTGCAGAGCGTGATGCTATCCCGATGGATCAGCGTTACGACGAAATGTGGGTTGATGTGACCGACATCGACAAGATGTTTTATTGGGATGCAGCGGCGGGAGAGTTTGTTGATCCAATGGAAGGTGGTGGTGAAGGTGCGCCAATTCCACCCATGTCCAAAATGATGTTGACTGATTTCAGCAATGCGGAGGCTGACATGATCCCGGCTGAAGTGGTTGAGAAGCTGAAGGGTGATAAAGGCGACAAGGGTGATAAGGGCGACTCTATCAAAGGTGATAAAGGCGACAAGGGTGACAAGGGCGACTCTATCAAAGGTGATAAAGGCGACAAGGGCGACAAGGGTGACAAGGGCGACTCTGTCAAAGGTGATAAAGGCGATAAGGGGGACAAGGGCGACTCTATCAAAGGGGATAAAGGCGATAAGGGTGATACCGGTAGCTTTGATGGTTCCTTGAAAACTGTCAACGGGCAGAGCTTGGTGGGTAGTGGCAATGTAGAGATCTCTAGTGGGATAACGTTGGGGGCCAATGAGCAGTTTACAGGTGAGTTTTATACGAATTGGGAAGATCCTCGTCAGGGGATTCAATTGGTTCGCGCTATGTTTGCTGTTCCTGATGGTTGCGTAGTAACTCGGTGGATTCAGACGTATTACAACAACGCCAGATATTATGGTTTCAAAGTTGCTTACCGCTCAATTGTTTATTAAGGAAAGATAAAGATGCATTTACTAATCAACAATAATGATAACTCTGTGAATTGGGCTAACAATGAATGGGATGACCACCTGAATACCGAAGGCACAACCCGTCATGAACTCCCCGGCACCGTTGAGGAGAACATTCCCAAAGGTCTAACCATCCACGATATGGAGTGGAATGGTAAAACACTGGTTCAGTCTGAAATCTCCAAATATATCCACTCAAAGGAGCACCAGCGAGATAGTGAAACCATGAGCCAGCGTCTGGCAGATGGCATGAGTGAGGCCGAAGCGAGAGAGGGGCTGTTTCTCAATGCTCCTGAGCAAGGCTAAACCATGCCAGATAAGAACCACTCTGCATGTCTCACTGAGAGCGATATAGACCGAGTTGCAGATAAGGCCGCAGAACGCGCCTTGAATAAGGTCTATACCGCAGTAGGTAAGAGAGTGTTGAGCAAACTTGCATGGATGGTGGGCGTGATTGTAGTAGCTGTATTCGTCTGGATCGGAGGGGGTAAGGGGTGAAGTGGATAGTCTTGCTCCCCTTGCTCCTCTCCGGCTGTTCCGGGGTGGGATTTGTCGGGCCGGTAGTGGACCTTATTACCGATGACGATAATGGTGCCCCGCTGCTCAATGTGGATAACCAGAGCGGTGGGGAACAGGTGCAGGGTGTCGCGGTGGGGGACCACCTTGACGCCTCTGGAAATGCCACTATTGAAACCACCGAGGCCGAAACACAGACCAATACCAATATCGGTGGAACTGTTGAAACTGTAATCCAGAACCGGGGAATGGAGCTGGCAGATATGGGGCTTATGGCTCTGATGGGCTGGGTTAACGTCGTGATAGGTATTGGTATCGGCTTTGTGATCGGTCTGCTGATTGGCTGGGTCTATATCCCTCGGCCCGTGACCTTGATGAGAAAGTATGAGGAGCGAAAGAATGGCTACTTCTGCCCGCAGCCAGCATGATCCGGTAAAAATTGCGCTCGGCCTTGGTGTCGCCTTTGCCCTCTGGAAAACCTACCAGACGGCAAGGGTGGTGGCGGATGTTGCTGTGGGTACTGTCGAGGTAATAGAGGATGGTATCGAGATCGGAAAGCAGACTGTCAGCGACTCTGCGCAGGGGTGGAAAAGTGCGTTCACGGAATCCGACTGGGAGCGGAAATTGCAGCCCGGACAATGCAACGTCGTGGAGGGTGTGCGCTCATGCAGGAACATGGATGGCACATTGACTAGAACCACCGATATCAAACCGTGGTGGGAAGAGAGATGATAAATGACCAGCAAGGACTTAAAGATTCAGCGGCTGTTCCATCTAAGTGGAATTGCCCTCAGTATGATCGCCATTGGTGGCGGCATGTACGCTTACCGCCAATATAAGAGCAGCGACACAGCAAGGGCCATAGAGCGCAATCTGCCTAAAATGCTTGATCAGGCCGGGGCGGTCGATAGTGTCAGTATTGAGAGAGCAGGGGCGGCGGGTTCGTTTGTGGGTGAGCTGTTTCGGAAATAGTGTCAACCGAGTGTCGACGCAACTGTGCTTTGCTGTATATATATGAGTAAGTGAGCGGCAATAATTACCTGTATTGCCGGTAGATGTGGCAAAGTGTGTCGCTAGGCACCGGACTTTTAATCCGATGGTCGAGCGTTCGAATCGCTCACGGCCCACCATCTACAGAGAAAACCTCTTGCATCAAATTGATGTAAGGGGTTTTTTATTGATTTGAGATTCTGACACCGCCTGGCGCTGGACGGGAGGCGGTGTTTGGTCGCTTATCGCTTACAAGAGGGCTCCGTAGAGGATGATCCAGAGGTTAGCGCTGATAGAAGAGGCCAAAATCAGATTGGTGAGTTGATACATTTTCATCGCTCTTCTCCCTTATTTTCCAGTCAGTTGTTGAAAGTCTTCTGCACTCAAAAAGGTGCATACTTTGTGCCTTGTTTTGGAATGTGGTGATATGCTGATTTTTCTGTTCAATCTGCGGTAAAGATGCGGGAGAAGAGGCAGATTGGCCCATAACCTGCATATTCAAATGGCAGAATTATCGATGTAAAAAATTTGCCAGGAGAGAATGATGCGTCAGGCCAGCCAGAACAAGAAGAGTGGAAACCAGGAAGCCCGTGGCTTGAGGGCCATGAACCGTCAATGCAAGGCGGTGATGAAGAGAGGGCTGGCAATGCGGGATACGGTTGCGGTAAAACGTAATAACCCGATTCTGGTCGATATTATCGATTTGAGCCGTCTGCATATGGCATAGATAGAGGTTGTGTGGGCAAAAAAAGGGGTTGCCAGTTTGACTGGCAACCCCTTTTTTCTGAACAGTCTGTAAGGATTCGGCCTTACAGTTTGCCCTCTTTCTTCAGCTTCATCTTCAGCCATAGTGGCAGTGTCTCCGGCTTGGAGAGGTCGTACTCTGGGGTAGGCTCGGCCTTCTTGACGGCAGGTTTAGGCGTATCTGCGGCAGGGGTGCTATCGCCTCCAGCGGCAGCAGCAGGTGCTGCGGCAGCGGATTCTGCAGCTGGAGCCGCTTCAGTAGCACCGGTCCACTCGGCAATGCCGGTCTTGCGAGGGTAGAGGTAACGCAGCATGGCTGCTGAAGCGACCGCTTGAGCATTGCTGACGACATCGTCTACGCTGGTGTCACCACTCATGGCGTAGATCTTGTTCAACATCTTGTCAGCTTTGAATTCATCGAACTGCTCAGGGGTGAGCTCATCCAGAAGTTCTTTCAGGGCGGTGTTCATATCTCTCGTGCCTCATATTGAAATTAGTGAATAGGGGCGAATTATGAAGAGCACCCCTGAAAGAATCAAGGGAACTCATTTTATTGCCCCTATAGACGGCTCTATGACCGCTCGTTCTCTTTCTCAACTCTCTGCTTCTCCTTATAGCGTTGGCGACGCTCATCAATGGTGGAGAAGAGGATAAAGTCCGACTTGTTGTTGCGAGCGGCCCGCTCGGCATAGTCAAGCTGGTGCAGGGCGGCCTTGGTTTCTCCTCGCAGATAGTGGTAGTGCGCTTGTGCGAGATGGGATTGGGGGGGATGGTTGGCTCGGGTGTGGGTGATGGCCAGCTGTTGGTAGAGCAACGGGGCAGAGGGGTGGTTGCTGATCCCTTTTTGTAGTCGTTGCAGCGCCATTTCATACTGCTGGTTCTGTCGGAGCAGTTCAACGTGAGTGATGATCAGCGCCAGATGAGCTGGGTAGAGCTGGCTGATCGCCTCCATCCGTTGCAGGGCTGAATTGAGTTTCCCGGACTGAGCCTCTGCATGGGCAGTCTGGATAATCAGGGTGGGGGTATCGGGCTGCTGTTTCAGTAGGGGCTCAAACTGCTCCAGCGCATTACCGGAATCACCGGCCTGCAGATAGGCGAGGCCGAGGCCAAACTGTAAGTGAGATTTCCACTTCTGTTTCAATAATTTCTGATAGTGGCGGATGGCGGCCTGGGGGTGGGAGAAGTGGTGCAACAGCAGCA
>CAYFOU010000053.1:9569-14755 GCA_964344805.1 uncultured Piscirickettsiaceae bacterium
TGACGGATACGCTGAAACTCGGCGCTGCTCGGCTCTCGAGTGGGGGCATAGTGGTGGATGCGGTTCTCAGCATCGGCCACACGGGAGAGGCTGAGGGGGTGGGTACGCAGATACTCGGGCAGGCTCTCTCCATCGTGGCGGGAGGCCTGCTGCAGCTTGTTGAAGAATGCAGGCATGTGCTCCGGGCCATAATCGGCCCCATGGAGGATATCCATCCCGACCCGATCCGCCTCCTGCTCATTGCTGCGGGTAAAGTTGATCTGCTGCTGCAGGGAGAGGCCACTGGAGGTGGCGACCACCGCCTCTCCCATCTGTGGGCCGGCCGAGGCGGCAATGATGGTGGCGAGTACGGTGGCGGCAACCTGCAGGGATTGGCTCTGCTGGCTCTCCAGGCGGCGCATCAGGTGGCGCTGGGTGACATGGGCAATTTCGTGGGCCAATACCGCTGCCAATTCCCCCTCGCTTTCGGCACGCTCAATCAGTCCGGTGTGGATGCCGATCTTTCCGGCCGGGCCGGCAAATGCATTGATCGAGTCATCCCGTACCACAAAGAAGTGGAACGGGGTGTGGGGGGCATCACTCTGTAAGGCGAGCTGCAGCCCCAGTGTCTCTATATAGTGCTGAATCAGAGGCTGCTCGATAATATCGACCTGATGTCGCAGTGAACGCATGAATGCCTCACCCAGCAGTGCCTCCTGTTGGGGAGAGAGGATGGAGGTGGTGCTATCCCCTCCCAGAGAGGGGAGGCGGATCTCTGCGTGGAGGGTTGTAGAGAAAGTGAAACCACAAAACAGTAAGATAGCACCCCATGTGATCAGATCACTTGCCATCCGTACTGCTTTATAATATAAGTAGCGGCCCATATTATTGGTAATTGTGTATCTGGTTGTGGTTTTGGTGCATAATTAGAGCTTTCATATAAACAGAGTAACAAACAAACGGAGAGTAAAGAATGGCTGATTTTGACCAAGAACTGGATGCATCTGGACTGAACTGCCCACTGCCTATTTTGCGCACCAAGAAGACTATCAACACCATGGATGCAGGTCAGGTACTGCGTGTAATCGCAACCGATCCAGGTTCGGTCAAGGATATTGAGGCATTCTGTAATCAGACGGGCAATGAGTTGGTCTCTTCTGGTGAAGAGGGTGGCAAGTTCGTATTCCTGATCAAGAAATCCTGATCAGAACCACTGAATTGAAAAAGCGGCTGGGGATAACACTCCGGCCGTTTTTGTATAGCGTACAAGGAATTTCAAGATGGCTGATATCAACAAAGTTTCGATGATCTGCACCAAGGGTACCCTTGATTGGGCCTATCCCCCTTTTATTCTCGGCAGTACTGCAGTAGCTCTGGGTAAAGAGGTCTCCATGTTCTTTACCTTCTACGGCCTCAATCTGCTGCTGAAGGACACCAGCAGCCTGCGTGTATCGCCTGCGGGCAACCCGGCAATGCCGATGAAGATGCCGTTTGGCCCGGACTGGTTCCAGAAGGTCAATTGGGGGCCTATCCTGCCTAATGTTTTCATGAATAACATGCCCGGGATGGAGAAGTTCGCCACTGACATGATGTTGAAGACCACCCAGAAGCATGGTGTAGCCTCGATTGCCGAGCTGCGCGAGATCTGTCAGGAGATGGAGGTGAAGTTCCTCGCCTGCCAGATGACCGTAGAGCTGTTTGGTTACGAGCACAGCGACTTCATCGATGGTGTGGAGTTCGTAGGAGCCTCCACCTTCTTTGATGAGTCTGGTTCGAGCGAGACCATGACGCTTTACCTGTAATAGAAACTGTTCTGTTATCTAAAGAGGCGCTCTGTTTAAGGAGCGCCTTTTTTCATTCAGAAGGAACCCCATGAGCAAATTACCACCACTAAGGCTGAAGAAAGGGGAGGAGCGCCGCATCAAGGCGGGGCACCTCTGGATCTACAGCAATGAGATTGATGTTGAGGCGACACCGCTATCCGGTTTTGAATCGGGGGATGCAGTAGAGATCCAGACCTCCAGTGGCAAGGTGTTGGGGAATGGCTATATCAACCCCAATACCCTGATTGCAGCCCGGCTGGTGAGCCGCACCCCCTCTTATCGGCTCGATCAGTCGCTGATCACCCACCGTCTCAAGGTGGCCCTCTCCATTCGCGAGCGACTTTTTGGTGGCCCTTATTGCCGTCTGGTCCATGGAGAGTCGGATGGCTTGCCGGGGCTGGTGGTGGATCGCTTTGGTGAGGTGCTCTCGGTACAGATCACCACCGCCGGTATGGAGCGGGCGCGTGAGGCGCTGATTGCGGCCCTGCAGAAGGTGTTGAAACCTGAGGTGATCGTATTGAAGAACGATACCCCGGCCCGCGCTACGGAGGGTTTACCACAGGTAGTGGAGTGTGTACTGGGGGATGCCCCGGAGCAGGTGATGCTGGAGGAGAACGGGGTACGGTTTGCGGCACCGCTGCTCAATGGACAGAAGACCGGCTGGTACTACGACCATCGCATCAGCCGTCAGCGTCTGCAGCGTTACGTCTCCGGTCTGCGGGTGCTGGATCTCTTCAGCTATATCGGTGCCGCGGCCGCCGGAGCCAGTGATGTGATCGGTGTGGACGCCTCCGAGACCTTTCTGGAGCAGGTGCATCATAATGCAGAATTGAATGAGGTGACTGAGCAGGTCGCCACCCTGCAGGGAGATGTGTTCGAGGCTCTGAAAGAGCTGCGCGGTGCGCGTGAGCAGTTTGATGTGGTGATTGTTGATCCGCCCGCCTTTATCAAGCGCCGCAAGGATATCAAGAGTGGCCTGCAAGGGTATCGAAGGGTCAATGAGTTGGCGATGCGGTTGTTGAGCAAGGATGGCATTCTGGTCAGCGCCTCCTGTTCTCACCATCTGCAGCGGGATCAGCTCAAGAGTCTGCTGCTCGCCTCCAGCCGCCATATCGATCGCAATTTGGTGTTATTGGAAGAGGGGCATCAGGGGCCGGACCACCCGATCCATCCGGCTATTCCTGAGACTGAATATATCAAGACCTTCTTCGGGCGGGTGCTTCCCAATTGACAATCGTTGAGATCCAACCCTACTTCGAGCTGGGACCGCTGAAGATCCACTGGTACGGGGTGATGTATCTGGTTGGATTCCTCTCGGCCTGGTGGCTCGGAGTGCAGCGTGCTCAACGTGCTGGGGCCCCATGGAGCGAGGAGCAGGTCGGGGATCTGATCTTCTACGCGGCGATTGGCGTGGTGCTGGGGGGGCGTATTGGTTACATCCTCTTCTACGATCTTGGTAACTATCTGGAGAACCCGCTCGATATCTTCAAACTGTGGCAGGGGGGGATGGCCTTCCACGGTGGGTTGCTCGGGGTGTTGGCGGCGCTCTGGTACTTTGCCCGCAAGATCGGGTTGAGCTTTTTTCAGGTCAGTGACTTTGTCGCTCCTCTGGTGCCGATCGGGCTGGGAGCGGGGCGTGTTGGCAACTTTATCAATGGGGAGCTATGGGGTAACGAGACCACCCTGCCGTGGGGGATGGTCTTTCCACAGACTGATCCGCTGCTGCTGGTGCGCCATCCGTCACAACTCTATGAGGCGCTGCTGGAGGGGGTGGTGCTGTTCCTGATCCTCTGGATCTATTCCCGCAAACCGCGTCCGCTGATGGCCACCTCGGCGCTCTTTCTGATCGGCTATGGCGCGTTCCGCTCACTGGTGGAGCTGGTGCGGGTGCCGGATGCCCATCTTGGATACCTCGCCTTTGAGTGGTTGACGATGGGACAGTTGTTGTCACTGCCGATGGTTGTGCTGGGGCTGATTTTGTGGGGATTGGCGCATCGATCTTCAGAAAAGGAGAACAAATAGAAAAAAATAGGGTTGCAATCTCAAAATTTGACGGTATATTGAGAACAAAAAGAGAACCTAGGTTCTCTGATATTTCTCTTTATTAAACAATTTACCGGAGGATTGACCCATGACTCGGAAGAGCGACCCAAAGACCGATGAGAACAAGCGCAAGGCGCTGGATGCCGCACTGGGGCAGATTGAACGCCAGTATGGCAAGGGCTCGATCATGCGCATGGGAGACGACACCGCACAGCGTGATATCGACAGCGTCTCTACCGGTTCTCTCGGCCTCGATATTGCCCTCGGTATCGGTGGCCTCCCACGGGGGCGTATCGTCGAGATCTATGGCCCTGAGTCCTCCGGTAAAACCACACTCACCCTCCATGCGGTAGCGGAGATGCAGAAGCTGGGCGGTACTGCTGCCTTTGTCGATGCGGAGCATGCCCTTGATCCGGCCTATGCCGAGAAGCTGGGGGTCAATATCGATGATCTGCTGGTCTCCCAGCCCGATACCGGTGAGCAGGCGCTGGAGATCACCGACATGCTGGTGCGCTCCGGTGCGGTCGATGTGGTGATTGTTGATTCGGTTGCTGCGCTAACCCCAAAGGCGGAGCTGGAGGGAGATATGGGGGATTCCCATGTCGGTTTGCAGGCGCGACTGATGTCACAGGCGCTGCGCAAGCTCACCGCCAATATCAAACGCTCCAATACCCTGGTGATCTTTATCAACCAGATCCGTATGAAGATCGGGGTGATGTTCGGCAGCCCCGAGACCACAACCGGTGGTAATGCGCTCAAGTTCTACTCCTCGGTGCGCCTTGATATTCGTCGTGTGGGGGCGCTGAAGAAGGGGGATGAAGTGCTGGGTAACGATACCCGGGTCAAGGTGGTGAAGAACAAGGTGGCACCGCCGTTCAAGCAGATCAACTTCGATATCCTCTATGGTGAGGGAATCTCTCGTGAGGGAGAGATTATCGATCTGGGTGTTGATCAGGGGATCGTGCAGAAGTCGGGTGCCTGGTACAGCTACGGCAAGGAGCGTATCGGTCAGGGCAAGGACAATGTGCGCCAGTTCCTCAAGGAGCATCCAGAGATGGCGCAGGAGATCGAGCAGCAGATCCGCGCCAAGCTGCTACCGGATCGTGTCAAGCTGGAGGTGGTTGAGGGGGAGGCCGATACGGAAGAGACATCTGTCGCTGCGTGATTCTCCGCTGAATTGCGGATGATCAAAATCAAAGTCGCTGAAAAGCCACTGAATGTTATAATTCAGTGGCTTTTCTCTTTTTTGACTGGCCAGAGTGGTTCGGGGACCCTCAAGTGATTATTGCCCGGATGGCGAAATTGGTAGACGCAAGGGATTTAAAATCCCTCGGTGGTTAC
>CAYFOU010000054.1:0-14728 GCA_964344805.1 uncultured Piscirickettsiaceae bacterium
GTAACCGGTCAGACGAGGCCGTTCTTTCCCTGAGAGATAATCAGGCAGTACGGTGCCCTCTTTTCCCAAGGAGAGCATCATGAGCACTACCCCACGTCGTACCCCTGAGCAATGGCAGCAGTTAATCGATCAGCAGGCCCTCAGCAGCCTTACTCAAAAGGCATTCTGTCAGGAACATGGTATTCGTCTTGCCACCTTCGGTTACTGGAAGCGCAAACTCTCTGCCGCTTCACACGTTGACCAGGATACAGCGTCATCCTGGATCGATCTTTCCGCTCTGACTGCTTCTGGTGAGCTATCTGGTAGCTGGAAGATTGAACTGGATCTGGGTAACGGAGTTGTACTCAGGTTGAATCAGCAGTAATTGAGATGCTGTTACCAGAAACCAATCTCCGGATCTGGCTCCATACTGAACCGACCGATATGCGCAAGTCCTACGATGGCTTATCGGTACTGGTAAAGCAGAAACTCAAAGAGGATCCACTCTCCGGCCACCTTTTCGTCTTCATCAACCGTAAGCAGACTCAGATGAAGATCCTCTACTTCGATCGCAGTGGCTACTGCATTTGGAGCAAGAGGCTGGAGCAGGGGCAGTTCCATTATCGTAAAGATGGAAACCACAAGCAGCCATTGGACTGGGCTCGGCTGAAGATGATCATTGAGGGGTTGGATACCCGCAGCATTCACCAATTCAAGCGGATGAGTCCTCCAGTATAATCCAATGCATGGATGCAGTGGAAAGCACAGCACAGAACAAGGAGGATGGAGAGCAGAACATTGCCCATCTCACTGCGTTGACTCAGCAGCAAGCAGAAACCATCGAGCAGCTCCAAACCCAGCTTGCCTGGTTCAAAAAGCAGCTCTTCGGCCAGAAATCCGAGAAACGTATTGAACTCTCTGAGGGGAATCAACAGAGCTCTCTATTTGATGCCCAGTCTGCTCCCGATACTCCGCAAGAGCAACGCCTTGACCAGAAGATCAGCTACACCCGCAAAAAGGGAAAGAAGGATCGTGAGGATAGCGTCACCGACAGCGGACTGCGCTTTGATGAGAGCGTGCCGGTTGAGCGCATTGAGATTCCTTGTCCAGAGTTACAGGGAGAGGATGCTGACCAGTATGAAGTAATCGGAGAGAAGGTGCTCCATCGGCTGGCCCAGCGTCCCGGCAACTACGTAGTGCTGGAGTACACCACCCCCGTAGTCAAACCCAAGGTGTTTGAGGGAGAGATCGACATCATCACCGCCTCATTCCCGGCTGCTGTGTTTGAAGGCACCATTGCTGATGTCGGCCTGCTGGCTGGAATGCTGGTCGACAAGTTTATCTACCACCAGCCACTCTATCGTCAGCACCAGCGTATGGCACAGGAGGGGATCAAGCTGAGCAGGGCTACACTCACAAACTGGTTTTTGCGTACCATTCCACTACTGCTACCGATCTACAATGCCCAACTGTCCAACATCCTGCTGAGTAGAGTATTGGCAATGGATGAGACGCCCATCAAGGCGGGAAGAAAGAGCAAGGGAAAGATGCAGCAGGCGTGGTACTGGCCCATCTATGGTCAGGACGATGAAATTGCCTTCACCTTCTCTACCAGTCGCAGTAGTGACCATATCAAAAAGATCCTCAAGGATTTTGAGGGGACACTTTTGAGTGATGGCTATGTCGGTTACGACCGTTATACCAAACAGATCAACCAGCACCAGTCCGATCCCAAAGTGATCCAGGCACAGTGCTGGGCCCATACCCGCAGATACTTTGTAAAGGCTGAAGAGGCCGAACCGGAGGCGGTGGCTGAAGCACTGGAGCAGATCGGGCAGCTCTATGGATTGGAAAAAGAGATCCGCAAGCTCACAGAGCAAGAAGAGAAGCGCAAGAGCAAAGACCCCGATGCATTACGAGAGAAGATCCTCAAGATTCGTAGCGAAAAGAGTGAGCCGGTGGTCAGAGATTTCTTCCGCTGGTGCCATGAGCAGCGCCAACGAACCGATCTGATTAACAGCAACCCGCTATCGAAGGCACTGACCTATGTGGAGAATCACCAACAACAACTCAAAACCTACCTCAGCGATCCGGATGTGCCGATAGACACCAACCATCTGGAGCGAGCACTGAGAGTCATCCCGATGGGTAGAAAGAACTGGCTATTCAACTGGACAGAAGTCGGTGCAGAGTATGTGGGGATCATCCAGAGCCTGCTGACTACTTGCAAGCTGCATCACATCAATCCCTATACCTATCTGGTGGACGTACTACAGCGTGTGGATCAGCATCCGGCTGACAGAGTCGAAGAACTTACACCCCGGCTGTGGAAGGAGAAGTTTGCAGATAACCCGCTGAGATCAGATCTGTGGAGTCAGGGCAATAACGCTCTCGTTTGACCGGTTACTCCTTGCCCGTTAACTCCTGACCATCCTGCAATGCAGCAACGGCCTTCTCAAAATCAAATTGTTCCATGTGTCATTCCTCATGATCATAATATCAATCTAATGACACGGAATTTCTAACACTCCCTCTTCATACATTTCTGATCCAAGGGCCTAAGAATTGTGCTTTCTTGCATAGTTTTTGAGGCAATCCACCTCCAATTTAGTGCTTATTGTTCTACTACTGTTGTAATAATTTATTTGTTATCGCTGATGAGTATTTGGGTTATTTGAGCTTTCTCCATAATGATACTCGGTCAATTCCAAGTATGGATGCAGCTTGCGTGCGATTGCCATTGCAATGTTCGATAACGAAGTGAATATATTCCAGTTCACGTTCAGCTAGGGTAGGCAGTTGTTCTGTAGATGGGAGCTTGGGGGGCTGTGGATGGTTCCCTTCTTTTATATAGGGAGGAAGATTTTCTGTAGAAATCTCTTTGTCAGGCGCGATAGCTGCACAGTACTCGATTGCATTCTGTAGCTCCCGAATGTTCCCGGGGTAGTGGTAGGATTGCAGCATATTCATTGCTTCCAATGAAAACGAGGTGGCCTTGTTTTCACTCCGATCACTTAGGATATGTAAGAAGTACTGTGCCAACAGTGGAATGTCTCCTGCTCTGGCCGATAGCGGAGGAAGATGAAGTTGGATTACGTTGATGCGGTAAAACAGATCCTGTCTAAAATTTTCCTCTCGAACCTCCTGTTGTAGATCCCTGTTTGTTGCTGCAATCAGACGAAACTTAACCGGTATGACGGTATTGCTTCCCAAAGGTTGTACCTCTCTCTCCTGAATAATACGCAGTAGCTTGACCTGCATAGAAGGTGACATCTCTCCAATCTCATCAAGAAAGATCGTGCCTCCCTGGACAGCCTCAAATAACCCAGTTCTACGATCGGAAGCCCCGGTAAAGGCCCCCTTTTCGTGGCCGAACAGTTCACTGGCCAGCAGCTCCTCTGGTAGCGCCCCGCAATTGATGGCATGAAAGTTCTGTTGTTTACGACTGCTGTGTGCATGGAGATAGCGAGCAAGAAGCTCCTTGCCGGTTCCGCTCTCTCCAGTAATCAGGATATTACTGTTGGTTGTCGCAACCTGCCGTGCTGTCTCCAACACCTGTTTCATGTTTGGATCTTGTGAGATGATCGAGGGAGGTGCGTTCTGCTCAGTCAGTTGCTGACGTAGCGCACGATTCTCGGTTTTAAGTTGTGAAACAGATAGCGCCTTGCGGATCAATTCTCGTACTTCATCCAGACGAAATGGCTTGGCAATATAGTGGAAGGCACCGGCCTTCATCGCCGAAACTGCTGTCTCGAATGAGGCAAATCCGGTAATCAGTATCACCTCGATATCCGGGTTTTTCTGCTTGGCTTGTCGGAGAATCTCAATGCCATCAATTTGATCGATGCGCAGATCGGAAAGAACAAGGTCAAAGTGTTGTTGTTTCAGAAGGTCGAGCGCCTCCTGACCCTGGGTTGTGGTGGTTACCTCGTACCCCTCTTTGCGGCAAACATGGGCAAGGTTCTCTACGGCATGGGCCTCGTCATCGATAATCAGAATCTGTTCACCCATCATTCGCTCCCATTGGTAACAGGAGTGTAATGCGGGTCCCCTGTTTGGGGTTGGAGTCAATAGCAATGCAGCCATGATGATCTCGCACAATCTCATGAGTGATGTGGAGCCCCAGTCCGGTCCCCTTTCCGTGGAGTTTACTGCTATAGAAGGGTTCAAAAAGATATGGAACCTGATCCGAAGGGACACCTTCTCCATTGTCGCTCAATAAGATCTCAACCGCCTCACGGCCTGAACAGTTCAGGCTGCCGGCAACTGCGGCATTGTCTGGCAATATCTCCTTGCCACAACTAAAGCGAGACGCACTTAACTGCAAATGGGTGGCACCGGCATCCAATGCGTTTTCAATCAGGTTGATAAAGACCTGTTGTAGTTTTGGTTTGTTGGCAGGCAAAACGATGTCTCTGGGGATGTTCAGAGATAGAGAGGCTTTCGCCTGTTCAATACGCTGATTGACCATCAGCGCAGTCTCATTGATGATGGTCAGTAATGAACAGGGAGTCACGGGGAGATCGCGTTGGCCTCCATAGTCGAGCAGTGACTGGATGATTGTTTGCCCACGTTCGGTCTCATCTATGATCTGTTGTAACCACACTCTTAACTGTTTGGGGGCTCCATACTCAAGCTCTTCAATCAATAGCTGGCTGGAGGTCGAGATATTAGAGAGTGGATTGTTCAGCTCATGTGCAATCCCTGCGGCCAGATTACCGAGCGAGGCCAGTTTTTCTGATTGCTGGATTCGCTTTCTTGACAGCTCCAGCTCCCTGAGTGTCTGGTTGAAACAGTCGGTAAAGATGACAAATTCACGATCATTGGAGGGAGGGGGGAGTTCAGTGAGCTCCCCCTTTGGCAGGAGTCGAAGGTTATTCTCCAGTCCCTTCAGGGGCAACAAAATAGAGCTGCGCAATCGATGGCTCACAAACAGTATGATGGCGCTGATAACCAGCAGAGTAAGAAGTAGATAGAGTTGAGCGCGTTGAGTGGCTTGGGCCAGCACCGCTCGCTCCTGTTGTGAGGACTCTTCGGCGATGGTTGTTGTTTTGTGGCCGATTGAGCGTAACTGCTTATGGTCGATCTCAGGCCACTGGTGTACCGTTTGCCGGTAAAGGAGTAGCAGCTCCTTTACTGTTGCTGCGTGGTGGTCATTGGGGAGAGTCTGAAATGTTTGTTGATGCGCTTCCAATAGTGATAGGGCCTGATCGATGTATTGGTTAATCTGAGTTAAAGAGTTTTCAGACTGATAGAGAAAAAGGTTTTTCTCTTCACGGCGTATCTCCAGGATGGTCTCCTCAAAGAGAGTGACCGCGTTGCCCTGTTGGATGCTCTTCTCAAGAAACAGCAGGTCCGAATAGGATACAGCTCCGAGAATCAGTAATGCGGAAATGATCACGATGTAGCTTTGTGAGATTTTGGAATAGAGACTGGGTTGATTTTTCTGTTTCATTATTTCAATTTGTAACCATGATGATGCAAATTGCAACTATTGTAAGGTGTGACTATAAATAATCAATAAAAACATTGCCTTATTTCAATCCCATAAGGAGTGATAGCGTATGAGTGTTGCACTTTGCAGCGCATGAAGATCTTGGTTGCTTTTAGTTAGTTGTTTTAAAACAGTGGGTTACAGTTTGGCACGGGGCCTGCTATAGAGAGGTTTATTTTCCGCAATTTTTCACAAAGGCATGCATGCCTTTTGAATATCTGGAGTACTGAGTATGAGCTTTGTTGCGACCATTTTTCAGAATCTCAAACAGATCCTGACCGGTTTTTCTCATGAGTTTGATCAGGAGAGTGGTAGAACGGTAACAGAGGAGATTGCACAGTTGGCGGATATCCCCAGTAGAGAACAAGCGAATCTGATCGCTTCCTCACCGTCTAGGGTGGCACGTTTCACTCTGAAGGGGCCTGGAAAGCAGCTAACCCAGGTACTGATTTTAGGAGGAGTGCTGACCGAAAAGCAGGCGGTTGCAGGCGGGTTCTTTATCCTAGCAGCCATCTATCTCTCTGCGGTGGTGCCGACTATCGAGGTAGCCTGGGTTACATCGATTTTGATGCTGACGATCTACCTCTTTGCCTTTGAGATCGTTGATGTCGATGTGGCTGCAATCACGGTGATGGTATTGCTGGGGTTAACCACGCTGCTTGCCCCTTATATGGGATTGGCAGCAGGCCTGGTCGATAACCGCCATCTGTTTGATGGCTTTTCCTCCAATGCAGTGATCTCGATCATCGCGGTAATGATCATTGGAGCCGGGCTGGATAAGACCGGGATCATGGGACGAGTAGCCAGCTTTATCCTTCGTGTTGGGGGGACTACGGAGACGCGGATTATCCCGATCATCTCCAGTACGGTCGGTTTTATCTCCTCCTTCATGCAAAACGTGGGGGCGGCTGCACTGTTTCTGCCAGTGGTCTCCCGTATCTCGGCCCGTTCAGGATTGCCAATGTCACGACTGCTGATGCCAATGGGATTTACCGCCATCCTTGGTGGTACCATGACCATGGTTGGTTCCAGCCCACTCATTCTGTTGAATGATCTGATTCTCGCCTCCAATCAGGCATTGCCAGCCGATCAGCAGATGGAGACCTGGGGGCTGTTCTCTGTGACCCCAGTCGGTATCGCCCTGGTCACCACCGGAATTCTCTATTTCGTGATTGCGGGTCGCTTTGTGTTACCCAAGACAACGGTCGAGAGTGGTACAGTTGGCACCGACTCCTTTGAGTATTTTCGCCAGATCTATGGTGCAAACTTCACCATTAATGAGCTGGTGGTCACAGATAACAGCTCAATTATCGGGAAGAGTATTGACGATGTAGAGACCACCTATCGGGTGCGCATCATTGCGACCAAACTCAGTGGAATGGAGCCACGCATGGGGCCAAACAGCATTGCCCGTGATCTTCAGTTTTCGGCTGGGATGGTGATTGGGATTGTGGCTGATCCGGAGAACCTGAATCACTTTGCAGAAAAGTTTGATTTGAGGGTTCGGGAGGTGTTGCGCACCTTCACCGAGTCACTGTCGGCAGCTAAGTCAGGGATAGCCGAGGTGGTTATACCGCCGCGCTCTACATTGATTGGCAAGAGTGCGCGTGATGCCTGGATGCGTAAGACCTACGGTCTGGCAATGATCGCACTGCACCGTAATGGTGATACTCTGCATGAAGGGGATGATATCCGTAACCAGCCACTGATGGCGGGGGATACTCTGGTTGTCCACACCGCCTGGCGTGATCTTGAGCGCATAGAGAAGAACAGTGACTTTGTTGTGGTAACCACTGAGTACCCTCGGGAAGAGGAGATGCGCCCTCACAAAATAGTACCAGCAGCACTCTTTTTTAGCGTTGCGCTGTATATGGTTCTGTTTACCGATATTCGCCTCTCGGTTGCGTTGCTGACTGGAGCGGTGGGAATGGTGCTCAGCGGGGTATTAAGTATTGATGAGGCGTACAAGGCGGTAAGCTGGAAGACTGTGTTTCTACTGGCCTCGCTGATTCCGTTGGGGTTGGCTGTGGAGACCAGTGGTGCCGCGAAGTGGATTGCTGAACAGGTGCTCACTGTAGTGGGAGGGATGCCCATTTGGGTAATTCAGAGTGCTATTGCCGCATTGGCAACCTTCTTTACTCTGGTGATGTCCAACGTTGGCGCAACGGTGTTACTGGTTCCGTTGGCAGTCAATATCGCGATCGGTGCCGGAGCCAATCCGGCGCTGTTTGCACTGACGGTTGCCATTGCCACCTCCAACTCTTTCCTAATCCCGACCCATCAGGTCAATGCCTTGATCATGGGGCCTGCCGGTTATCGTGTTCCCGACTTCATGAAGGCTGGCGGGATCATGACCGTGCTGTTCCTGGTGGTGATGATCACTGTGATGAATCTGGTTTTTTAATCAATCAAATCGGTCGAATGTGAGTAGAGTATGAAAATTGTTGTTTCGTTGTTGATGATGTTGCTGCCGACGCTTGCCTCGGCATCAGAGGGTGCGACACTGGACCTGACGAATCACTGGGTGGGGAGTTTCTCTCTGCTGATTTTTGCGCTGGCCTATCTGCTGGTGATGGCTGAGGAATTTACTGAGCTACGTAAATCGAAACCGGTCATTATCGCAGCAGGTGTGATCTGGGTAACCATAGGGCTGGTTTATGCATCTCATGGCATTGATCATGCGGCTGAGTCTGCGGTTCGTCACAACTTGCTGGAGTATGCGGAACTGGCGCTGTTCCTGTTGGTGGCGATGACCTATATCAATGCGATGGAAGAGCGACGCGTGTTCGATGCCTTGCGATCCTGGCTGGTGCGAAGCGGGTTTGGCTTTCGTGCCCTGTTCTGGATCACCGGAATATTGGCCTTCTTTATCTCGCCAATAGCAGACAACCTCACTACTGCGCTGTTGATGTGTGCCGTAGTACTTGCGGTCGGTGGTGATAATGATCGTTTTATACTAATCAGTTGCGTCAATATTGTGGTTGCGGCCAATGCAGGCGGTGCCTTTTCCCCCTTTGGGGATATCACCACCCTGATGGTTTGGCAAAAAGGGGTGATCGATTTCTGGACCTTCTTTAACCTGTTTATCCCCTCGGCGGCCAATTTCCTGATTCCCGCAGTAGTGATGCACTTCTCGGTACCCGATGTAAGACCTGCCATGGCAGATGAGCAGGTGGTTATGAAGCGGGGATCACGTCGTATTATCGTTCTCTTCTTGTTGACGATTGCCACGGCGGTGGCATTCCATAACTTTGTCCATTTGCCGCCGGTGGTTGGAATGCTCACCGGGCTAGGCTATCTGCAACTGTTCGGTTTCTACCTGAAGAAGAGTGTCCATCTGGACAGGGATGGAACAATGGATGTTGTAGAGGGTGGTGATTACATTGGAAGCCCGGTTGCCTTTGATGTCTTTTCACCCGTAGCCAAGGCAGAGTGGGACACCCTCTTCTTCTTTTATGGCGTCATCCTCTGTGTCGGCGGGTTGGGGTTTATCGGCTATCTCACGCTGGCCTCTGAGTGGATGTATGATGGCCTCGGAGCGACGTATGCCAATGTGGCTGTTGGTCTGCTCTCGGCCATTGTCGACAATATTCCGGTGATGTTTGCGGTGCTCAGTATGAATCCCGACATGTCGACCGGCCAGTGGCTGCTGGTGACCTTGACCGCCGGTGTGGGGGGGAGTCTGTTGTCGATTGGATCAGCGGCCGGTGTTGCCTTGATGGGGCAGGCCAGAGGTCAGTATACCTTCTTTGGGCACTTGAAATGGACACCTGTAATCTCGTTGGGCTACCTGGGAAGCATCAATGTCCATTGGTGGCTGAATCAATCCTATTTTTTATAGCAGTGGAAAGAGGGGTATGGGACATGCGTCGTAATGATAAATACTATAAATACCTTGATGTGATTGCAGTATTGGTGGGAATTTCTTTGCTTGTTACTGTGCTTTTGTTGGGGTGGGCATAACAAATAGCTGAACACAGGTATCATTACGTGAGAGTAGTTTTGCGCACAATCTTTTTCATGATCCTCTGTTGTTCCCATAGTCATGAATCTGATTGTGCGCCCCTAATTGAGAGGAAAATATGAAATGCAAACGCCTTCTTTGCGACTATGTCTATGATGAAGAGCAAGTTGATTCAGCCTATGAGTTGGATCCAAATACACAATGGAATGAGATTTCAGGTGGCTGGATTTGCCTGGAGTGTGGTGCAACAAAAAATCATTTTGAGGCTGTGTAATGGATTACGTACAGCTTAATGAATCTGTTTTATAAAGGATACTTGTGCTATGGAACGTCTCGCAAATTTTCAGATTGAACAGCGTACCATGCGCTATAGTCACTTTGTGCCACGACTCTATAACTGGTGTATCTCCCTAGGATTCGAGCCGGGGAGGATCTCCCCCTCTCATGCTTTCTGTTTAGATGAGAATCAGGGATATCCCATTATTATGCTTAATAAGCACTTTGGAGGATACCCGTTCAATTATGGCAAAAATGCAGGGGTGGTAGCCATTGAACAAAATGTATCCCAGGAAAAGCATGGTCAGGATCTACTGATTATTCAGGCAAGCCATGTCGGTTACGATCCAACCACCAAAGAATTTGGACGGTATAAGCGTCGTAGTACAAGTGGAGAGATTTCAACAAGTGATTGTGATGTGATTTCGAACATCCTTGAGTCGTATCTGGATGAGTATCAGTTTGCCTGTAAAAACACTTTACTTGAGCGTGTTGATGGAAGGCTGCTGATTAGGATTAATAATCAGTTTCTTGATGATCGTAGAAACAGAGGTCTGATGCTGAACCTGAATCGCTTGTTGCAGGTTGATGAGAACGGTTTCTTCCAGCGTGTGGGTATCCTCAGCACTTCCAACGTATTTATTGCGAGCCCTGAAATTGTACAGCTATTTGACAATGTTCAGTTGGAACAGCTGACTCCGATTGGGGAGAGGCTTGACCCTGAGTACTTCTACTTTTCGTGTGAGAAGGGGGGTGGTGAGGAAGAGCTTGAGAACAATTTGATTCCTCATATGCAATCGATTGTGACACATCAATACCCACTTTTGGCGGCAGCGCAAGTGAATACCATTGTAGAGTTTGATCGTTATGTTCGAACATTCCCCCAAAACAGTGCCCTGACCGGTAGAAAGGTTCTGTTTGTGTCTGGATTAAATATTGATGTCACACCTGAAGTCGAAGACTTGTTTCCTCTGACCAAGTTTGTGCCGTGGGCAGCCCACTTTTGGTGTGAAGATGGGAGTCAAATGAAGTTTGAGCAGAATGAATTGTGGGAACAGCTTGTGAAGCAATCCGAAGATAACCCTCATCAAATATCGCTGGAAGATGAAATTCAACGTATGGATGCTCGAGACAGTATCGAGGTGGACGGAAAGTAAATGTTGGATGAATATGATGATGAGAAGATCAGATTTTCTGATGATGAGTGCTTTGATGGAAAGAAATACAGAATTAAGCGGTGTTGTGATTTTGCTGATTGCAGCTTATTTATTCGAACATATAAAGTAGAGTTTTGTTCAGATTCGACCCTTGAAAAGAAATTACTCCTTCGTCTTTTTGGGGTCGATGCTCTCAGCACACAGCCAAACATGTTGTCGAAGCCTCCCTATTGAAGGCAACGGCTGTGTGCTGAATTTTAATCAAGCAGTTTGTTTTAATCGCAAGGATCTTGCTGAAGATTGGAGAAAATGGGTGCAGGAATTAGCAGAGGAAATTAAGGTGGACTTTATGGGTAAGCGTCGCTTTGCGGCGTTGATTTCCGGGGTATTGTTGCTGATCTCGGTTGCTTCACTGTTTACATTGAAACTCAATCCTGGAATCGATTTTACTGGAGGTGTTCTGATTGAAGTCGGCTACAGTACCTCGGTTGACCTAAATCAGATACGAGCTGCTCTGGATGGGGCAGGAATGGATGGTGCACTAGTACAACACTTTGGAACTACCCAGGATGTGCTGATCCGTTTAGCTCCGCGTGAGGGCATGAAGTCTGCTGCGTTGAGCAGTGCCGTTTTGGATGCTTTAAAGGTTACGGGGGATCTTTCCATGCGTCGTGTAGAGTTTGTGGGACCTCAAGTGGGAGATGAGCTGACTGAGGATGGCGGGTTGGCTGTACTGTTCTCGCTATTTGCGATTCTCATTTATGTGGCACTTCGCTTTGAGTATCGTTTCTCGGCAGGTGCGGTCGCTGCACTGGTGCATGATGTGATTCTAACTTTGGGGCTCTTTTCGTTGCTGCAAGTAGAGTTCGATCTAACCGTGTTGGCAGCAATATTGGCAGTAATCGGATACTCGTTGAATGACACGATTGTGGTGTTTGACCGCATCCGTGAAAATTTTAGAAAGTTACGTAAAGGAACACCCGAGGAGATTGTCAACTACTCACTTAATCAGACACTCTCTCGAACAATCATGACCTCGATTACCACCTTGATTGTTTTGTTCGCACTCTTTTTCCTGGGAGGTGAGGTCATTCATGGTTTTGCATTGGCGCTGATTGTTGGTGTGATTGTAGGCACTTATTCATCACTCTATGTTGCCAGTAGTACCATCTTGGCATTGGGAATAAGCAGGGAAGATATGGTGCTGCCAGTGAAAGAGGGTGTTGAAGATATCAACGATACAAAAAATGATTATTTAAGATAGATCTCCGTAATGTTGATTAAAGCAGGTTAATTGATCATGCGTTTTGCCATAGCGGAATTAGATCACCAATAAATGATTGGTATTGAGAAAAGGAGATGAAGTTTGAGTCTTGTTACATCTATTTTGGTTGTACGATGACTGAGTGCACGATGTATGGTGTGGATAATGGAAGTGCTTGTTGGAATGCACAGGAGTTCAATGTGCTCACCACGATTACTATGAGCAGTTTGAGCACGGCCTGATCACCAGAAGAGGGTTGTGCGATCTATGTATATATTTCAATAATCAAAATAGTTACGAGGTTCTTGACTGATCGGTAAGAAAACGGTGCTCATGGTTAAGTCAATACAAACATTGTTGGAATGGTTTCGTGATAAACGAAAGAAGCCTATGTTGGATCATGATCTGCAAGCAGTAGTAGAGTCCGCTGGGGTGATTTTACAACATTCGGATGGGTATCCAAAGCGTTATAGGAAGGCTTTACGGCCTGCGATTGATTATATTGATTCGTTGGTTAAGCAGATCCCAGGGCCGCTGATGTTGAGCGCTGATCGCTTTGGAACGGATTCGCTGGTTCGAGCGCTTTTTGCCTCACCTAAAGAGGTGGATGAAAGTTTACGGCTCAGTATCGCAATGAGAACCTGTAGTTTGCCGGCCCATGAGATGAAAAATAGACATCTTTTTGCATTGATGGGAGTACGTTGGGAGCGAACATTACACTATGTTGCTGATCAACAGGATGAGATGATTGTTTTCGATGTTCCAAAACACGCGATCAACTTCAAGGACCATACTTTTACTCTTCCAGCCTGTTCGGATCAGGGTGTTCGCGAACAAGTGCGTAAAGAGTTTTTGCTGCGACTAGCCAATCAATTCTCTGCTCGTATACGGGAAATTAGAGCGCAACGTGATGAATGTGCTCAGGAGGAAAAGCGGTTAAAGAAGCGCCTGCATCATAGTCCTGACCAAGAAGCGGGCTCATTGCAACTAGAAATCGAGAGAGTCAATGAGAAGTGGTACAAACTGAATCAAAAAATTGATATCGATCATTTGGTTGTGCTCTTTGAGGAGATTATGACTACACCAGAATCCTTTCTTGCTATTACTCCGTATAATTTTGTAGTCGATAAGATGGGTTTTGAGAGCCCTGAGGATGGGGGAGGAGAACGGCTAGAGTTAGCCGAGCTTTCTTGTGCAGATCTGCGAAAATGGACAGTAATGATAGCTCAATTCCCTTGGCAGCTACCTCCATCTGAAGGTCAAGAGATAGAGAAAGCCTACCGTAGACTGACGATTGCATGATGACTATGACTATGCGGATCAAGATACTAAAACGAACTTACATGAGGAAAGGTGAGAAATGGTGCGCTTAGACCTGCTGGCTTTCGTGCTATTGATAGTGCTGTTTTGTTATTGGATGTTGCTTGGGTGGCTGTAGTGACAGTTTTTTATGAGCTTCTTTGAATGATAAATTTTGTGAGGTATTTATGAAGTATAAGTGTCTTCTTTGTGATTATGTCTATGATGAAGAGAAGGGGGATTCAAATCATGGGTTAGCACCGAACACCAAGTGGGAAGAGGTGTCCGATGATTGGATTTGTCCAGACTGTGGAGCAACGAAAATGGATTTTGAGCCTGCATAGAAATTGGAAGCTCGATGGTTATCGTTTTGCGCACAATCTTTTCCGAACTTCCTCATTGGTCCCATAACCACGGATCTGATTGTGCGCACTTTATTGTCAGAACGTATCTGAGTAAGGCTTGATGAGACAGCCACTACATGTCTTAGTAAAAGCAACCAGACAAGAAAGCGTGATCGGTGGATCGCTGTATTCATTGGCATTTTGCTGTTAATAGGCGCGTACCTGCTTGAATATTTGAAGTGACTACGTCGAGTGTTGGATCGGATCAGTGTTTGCAGTTCACAGTCATCAAGTTGCCATACTTCCTCCCTCCCTATAGCATGGTGATGGAGCTGTGAACTGTTTTTAATCAAGGGGCCAATATGTCCGATGAAAAGAGAGATCGTTGTATAGACTGGCTCGCGGCAATGGCAGTTGTTTTGGTTGTATTGTACTCGGCAGCAGCATTGATGAATTTGGTTTAAAGAGGCTCAAGGGAATATGCGAACTATATGGCTTTTAATCGCTTATATGCTGACATGTTTTCCCTCTCATGCAGATTCAGAAGAGTCTTCGATTGCCAGAGGGGGAAGGCTCTATGACAAGTGGTTCACAGAGAACCGATCTGTTCGGCCCAAAATAGCTCATCCCAGCTATCCTGATTCTGGAAAATACAAGGGCAATAAAGGGAATGACTGGAGGTGTAAGGAGTGTCATGGCTGGGACTACCAAGGGAAGGGTGGAGCCTACTCCAATGGTAAACACTATACAGGGATCAAAGGTATTACCCACTTTAAGAAAAACCCTGTAGGAGAGGTTCAGGCTGTATTGCAAGATCGAACCCATGCCTATGGTCAACAGTTAAGCCAACAGGACCTTGCTGACCTGTCTCTCTTTATAATCTCAGGACAGATCAACATGGACGCATACATAGACCGTGATACTCGGATTGCAAAAGGTGATATAGGCAAG
>CAYFOU010000055.1:0-9232 GCA_964344805.1 uncultured Piscirickettsiaceae bacterium
CCCCCTATCTGGACCGGGTGGCGAAGGAGCTGGAGATGCAGGGGGCGCTGTTTGATCGCTCCCGGGTAGTGGAGCAGCTCCACTGGGGCGGGGGCACCCCCACCTTCCTCAATCATGACGAGATCCGTCGTCTGATGGATACCACCCGCCAGCACTTCACCCTGCGGGATGATGACGAGGGGGAATACTCGATCGAGATCGATCCGCGTGAGGCGACCGCCGAGACCATCGCGCTGTTGCGGGAGATCGGCTTCAATCGCATGAGTCTTGGGCTTCAAGACTTTGATCCGAAGGTGCAGCAGGCGGTCAACCGTATCCAGTCGGAAGAGGAGACCTTCGCGGTACTGAACGCGGCACGGGATAACGGCTTCAAGTCGGTGAGTGTCGATCTGATCTATGGATTGCCCCATCAGAGCGTAGACAGTTTCCAGAAGACGGTGGAGAAGGTGTTGGCCGTGCGCCCGGATCGTCTCTCGGTCTTCAACTACGCTCACCTGCCGACCCTGTTCAAGCCACAGCGCCGCATCAATGAGGCCGATCTGCCGACCCCCGACCAGAAACTGGAGATCCTGCAGCGTACAAACCAGCAGCTCTCCGAGGCCGGTTATCTCTATATCGGCATGGATCACTTTGCGCTGCCGGATGATGAGCTGGCGGTGGCACAGCGCGAGGGGACCCTCTACCGCAACTTTCAGGGCTACTCGACCCACCGTGATTGTGACCTGATCGGGATCGGGGTGACCTCAATCGGGGTGGTGGGGAATACCTATTCGCAAAATCTGAAGGAGACCGAAGGCTACTATGGGGCGATCGATTCCGGTGAGCTGGCCGTGTTCCGCGGGGTGGCACTGGATGATGATGATCTGCTGCGCCGCGATGTGATCACCGAGCTGATCTGTAACTTCCGCCTCCGCTTTGCCGATATCGAGGCACGTCACGATATCGTCTTCAGTGACTACTTCTCGGTGGAGCTGGAGGAGCTGAAGGTGATGGTTGAGGATGGACTGATTACCATGGATGAGAATGGCATTGTTGTGGCCACCGCAGGTCGTCTGTTGATCCGTAATGTCTGTATGGTCTTTGACCGTTATCTGCGTAAAAAGAGTGAGCAGCGTTTCTCCAAAGTGATCTGATTCTTCCCGATAGCCAATAAAAAGACCGCAATTTGCATGGAGCAGACGGCGGTTTTTTTATTGCCTTATATTGGCATATCATTTGCTGTTCGGTTACGAGGCGTAAAATTATTGACCCAATGGATATAGGGGGGATTTGGATTTCATGGGGAAAACAGCAATCAACAGGGCATTTACCAAGGGGATGATCATCGTCTCATCTGTTTTGCTGTTTTCAGTGCCGCTCCATGCCTCTGAAAAGTGCATGGTTCGCTTTGTTGCCGAAGGGCAAGGAGCCGGGGCCGGGATGAGTCCGCAAACACGGCTGACAACGGCAAAGAAGCAAGGTAAACGCAATGCCTACCGAATGCTTACCCAACAGATTGGTCGTTTCTTGCTCAATAGAGATACCTCGGTATCGTCTGCTGCACGCAGAAACTACAACTTCAGAAGAGGGATTCAGCGGAAAATTCGTAGTGCCACAATCCTCCATGAGGGATTTGACAAGGATGAGAAATTCAATGTAAAACTGGAGGTTTGCATGGTCTTCCCTGCGGCTGCAGATCGCTCACTGTGTGCTCCAGTCGGCTCAACCTGTGAGGGGTTACGCGAAGAAGAAGAGCGTTCTGCAGAGAAGGAAGAGAAGGAGGAGAGTGAAAACTTTCTGACTCGACTTGCACACCAACTTACAGATCCCGTCCTCAGTCCAGAACAAAATCCGGAGGCCAATTTTGAAAACTATTCGGTTGTTGCAGCGGAAGACCGCCTGTTAACGGAACAAAAAGATGAAAGCTCGGGCTATACCCTGATTCGTGATGGTGTGGATATGACCCTTGTCGAAGCGGTGAAAAAGGATCAGCAAAATGCGCCTGCTCTATTCAGAATGGCCGTATTGGGTGGAACAGACCGTGAAGTCGCTTTGGCATCTGTATTGATGGGAATGATCAAGCCCACGTCGGAAGAGTTATCAAACGTGATTAATCAGGGGATTGCACTTGGGGTGACTCGCGGAGAGGTGGATCGTGCAGTGGATCGTGTCCAGCAGGCGTGTGAGGTGTGTAAAGAGCTGGAAAATCCTGCCTCGGCCCCAATAGGAGAGATCGAGAGTGGCCCCGTCCAGCAATAATCGGGCAGCAGCGGATCCTCTTACGGTGCTGCTTCAACTTGAATCCAGCCTGTTCAAGACAGAGTCGGTTTCAGAGCTGGCGTTTTTGCTGGTCAACCAGCTAAAGAGCCTGATTGCCTATGATCAGGCCAGTTTCTGGTCCATTCAAAGCGGGCGTACAAAAATTGTCCAGGCAACAGCTGTTTCGGCACCTGATCCCCATGCCCCCTATCTCCAGTGGTTGAGAAAAGTGACCCATTACCTGTTTCAGCAGGGGGATCGATCGAATGCCTCTGTCGTATCGGCAGAGGATATCCCTCATCGCCTCTCCAAAGACTGGGATGAGAACGTCAAGGGATATGCACTGTTACTTCAGTTGAAGGACCAGAAGAACCGGGTGATGGGGGGGGTATGGTTGGTCAGAGAAGCGCCATGGGGGGAGCAGGAAAAAATGGTATTGGCCCGTTTCTCTGAAGCGTGTGCGATTGCCCTGAGTAATCACCGATACCGGAGCCGCTGGCGTACAAGACTGAATGGGTGGCTGTTCTCTAAAGTGTGGCAGAAACTGATGGTAGTGACCGCACTTCTGCTGCTGTTTACCGTTCCCATCCACTATTCCGCATTGGCCCCGGCAGAGATTGTGGCCAGTGAGCCGGTAACCATTACCGCCCCAATGGATGGGATTGTCAAAGAGGTGGTGGTGAAACCCAATCAACTGGTGCAGCAATCGGCCCTCCTCTACTATCTGGATGAGCGTCCTCTGACCAATCAGCTGGCCATTGAGCAGGAGGGTGTCGAGATTGCCGAGGCCGAGCTGTTGAATGCATCGCAGAAAGTATTTGGTGGTGCATTGGGTGAGGATCTGGAGCCACTGCGTTCAAAGATCAGGCAAAACAGAGCCAGGGTGGAGTGGATAGAGCAGCAGCTGCAACAGACCAGAGTTACTGCCCCAATCAGTGGTGTGGTAATTGATGCGGAGACACAGTCATGGACAGGGCGGCCGGTTCGCACGGGTGAGAAAATTCTGACCATGGCAGATGCGAACCATATTGAGGTTGAGATGTGGTTGCCGGTTGAAGATCTGCAGCCCCTGTTGCCAACCAAAGAGATTGACCTCTTTCTATTCAGTCGGGGCAATCAGCGTGTAGGGGCACAATTTCAGCGCATTGCTTATCAGGCAGAGCTCTCTCCACAGGGAGTGATGGCATACCGGGTTATCGCCTCTATTGCTCTGGCTGCAAATAGTGAGGTTGAACAACCATTTCGTATTGGTGAACGCGGTACTGCAAAACTTTATGGCCCAGAGACAATGCTCTTCTTCTACCTGTTCAGGAAGCCCATTCTCTGGTTTCGGCAGTGGATAGCATAGAAGGCTCTTGCAGTGGAAGAGGCCTTAACACTGCCGAGATTACGTGAGGACCTCAACCTTTTCGAAGGCCCGCGTCTGAGAGATGGGTCACCAACCTGGACCCTGCATGATCCATTACGAAATCTCTATTTCCGAATTGGTTGGGTTGAGTTTGAATTGCTATCCCGCTTCCGTTTGAGGAGTGGTGAAGCGATTCTGAAAGAGGTGGAAAGGGTTGGCGTCGTGGAGGCAACGCAAGAGAAACTGTTTCAACTGATCCAGTTTTTGAAAAAGAATGAACTGGTAAAAGATATTGATGCGGAAGAGGTCAGGCCCTCCAGTAGCAGTAACTCCATACTCTTTTTCAAATTGCCATTGCTCCATCCAGATCGCTGGTTAACGCAGGTCACGCCATATCTGACACTCTTCTTTGCCCCGTTGTTCTACGGGTTGGTCGTGCTGGCTGGGGTGGCGTCATTGTTGATGTTGTTCCAGCAGTGGGACCAGTTCTGGAATACCTTTATCGCCTTTCAGAACCCGCTGGGGGTTGCAGCCTTTGCCGGATCGATTCTCTTCAGCAAGCTGATTCATGAGCTGGGGCATGGGGCTACCGCAAAATATTATGGCTTGCGGGTCCCCACCTTTGGTATTGCATTCATGTTTCTATGGCCTGTCTTCTATACGGATACCAGTGATGCCTGGCGTTTGCGCAGCCGCAAGGCGCGCATGTTGATCGGTAGTGCAGGCATGATTGCCGAGACCATGTTGGCGATAGTGGCCTCTCTCTGTTGGCTCTGGTTGCCAGAAGGATTGCCAAAGGCAGTCGCCTTCACTGTAGCGGTAACCACGTGGAGCCTGACACTATTGGTAAACCTCAATCCATTCATGCGTTTTGATGGCTATTTCCTGTTGTCGGATTACTGGGATATTCCCAATCTCCAGCAACGTGCCTTTGATCTGGGAAAGCATTATATTCGCTCTCTGCTGATGGGTATTGAAAAGCCAGGGCCTTTAACAGGTGAGAGTAGACAGCGAAACCTGTGGTTAATCACCTATGCCTACACAACATGGCTCTATCGATTGGGGTTATATGTGGGGCTGGCTCTTGTCGCCTATCATGCACTCTTCAAATTGGCGGGCCTTATCCTGCTTGCGGTGGAGTTGGGGGTGTTGGTGGTGAAGCCGGTTATGACTGAATTGAGGAGCTATTGGCACATGCGTTCACACTTCCATTGGACAACGAGTAATTTTTTAGTGTTGCTGCTGTTTGTGGGGTTGGTTGGATGGTTTGTCACCCCCTGGCATAGTGAGGTGGTTGCTCCCGGAGTCTGGAAGCAGTCGATGACACAAGGGGTGTACAGCCCAGGCAAGGCCAGGCTGGATTCGATCCATGTGGCCGTCAATGATGAGGTTGAGGCAGATCAACTGATGTTTACACTCTCCATGCCTGAGCTGGAGTACCAGCAGCAGATGTTGACTATGCAGATTGAAGAGCAACGGGCCATTCTGCAAAGTGCGGTGATGGATAAGAGCGGGAGAGAAATGCTCCATATTGAGCAGCAGAAGCTGGAATCCCTGATGGCCCAGAAAAGAGAGGTGATGCATAAACTGAGTAGACGTCAGCTCTATGCGCCTGTCTCCGGGAAGATTGCTGAGCTGGATCGTACCTTAAGGCCAGGTGAGTGGATTGAAGAGGGAGCACTCTTGTCCGTGATCGCGGATGAGTTGCAGCCATCGGTGGTTGCATATTTCCATGAAAAAGATCTGTCACGTATCCATGTTGGTAGTGAGGGTCGGTTTATCCCGGAATATCTCTTGCCACAGGAGATCTCCATAGTGCTGGAGGATGTTGCCAGCCTCAACTCAGCGGCACTGGAAGAGCCTCTGTTGGCATCGCTTTATCAAGGTGAGCTTCCCGTGAGACAGAGTCAGAAGGGCATGCTGCTACTGCAGGATAGTTACTACCGGGTAAACTTCAATACACAGGGGAGTCCGGCTCTCCCGGTAGGTGCTGTTCGGGGGAGTGTGGTGGTTCAGGCTGAAGCAACCAGCTATTTCCAGCGGGGATGGGAGACACTGAATGGTATATTGATCCAGGAGAGTGGCTTCTAACTCTGATCGATCAAGCAGGGCGATCCATCTGTTGCAGTGCTGCCAACAGATCATTGTGTTGCTGTAGTGGCTGCTGCTGAAGCATATCCAGTTGAGAGGTAAGGCCAACCCCGCTATTTGATGGGGAGGATTCAAGTGGAATATAGATATTGTCCAGTGCCCGAAGAGGACACTGCAGGGGAGTGGTCAAGCTGTCCTTGAACCCTTCTACGGTTTCAATCTGTATTTGTGGGGACAACTGCTTGATCGGTATATCTGCTGCCGGGATAGCGATAGAGGATTGGGGCTGATTGGCGGGTGGTTTGGAACCTTCTGCACTCCCTGAAGCACTATTGGTTGAAACTGTTGAGAGAGGCTGTGCCTCATCTTGCTGGTTACCCTCTGCCACTTCCTGCTCTGTGTTCTCCTCCTCTGAATCTGCTTCCTCTTCTTCCAGTAGCTCATCTTCTACGGCCACCTCCTCTACAGGGGACTCCTCAGCCTCTTCCTCGTTATCGTCAATCTCATCCGTTTGTTCTTCTTCGATCTTGCCATTTTCTGCTGCAACCAGATCCTCCTCAGTGGTTGAAGGGGGGGCGTCCTCTTCCTCATCTTTTCCGTTGCTGGTAGAGGAGGGGGATTCATCAGGTTGCTCATCTGATGGAGTGGTCGGTGTATCTCCATCAGAATCTGCTGCACTATCAGAAGAACTTGTATCAGCATCCTCGCCGGGGGAGCCTGCATCTGAGTTGGATGCCTCCTCATTGGTTGTGTCGGAAGGGGAGTCAGCAGAGGCGTCACTGCCATTGCCGACCTCATCCGCTGCAGTAGAGCTATCGGGATTGGCAGAGGTGGTTGCTGACCCTTCACTGCTTCCTTCAGGGGTAAGTGCCTCAGCCTCACTGGAGAGTGGTTCCGAGGTGGTTTGTCCTCCGCTATCCTGAGTGGATGAATCGCTGATGGAATCAGAACTATCCCCTGAAGAGCTCTCCTGGGCGGATGTCCCAGAAGTGGTACTTTCTGACTGACTCTCCGTTGCGCTGCCTCCCTCTTCAGTATTGGTTTGTGGTTCTCCATTGGTTGCAGCACTATCTGTCATGGCCAGTTGTTGACTGCTGTTGGTGTCGGTTGCCTGATTGCCCTGCTCCTGTGCAGATTGTGGTGTTCCCTGTGTGCTGCTGTTGCTCTCCTGAGCGGGAGAGCTTGTGGTGGTGGAATCTGTAGTGGAGGGCTGTGTTGAAAGGCCGGATTGAGCTGAAGAGGTGCTACTACCGGCTACCTGATTGGATGAAGCAGCCCCCATATCAATGGGGGAGGAGCTCATGCTTGCCCCTTCATTGCCCACACTCCCGGCAGTGATGGAAATTGATGAAGGTGCATTCACTGCACTTGAGGTGTTGCCACCCGCACTGGATGTCGCTTCTGCTCCGGTAATGGCTCCACCTCCGGCTGTTCCGGCCAGGGGAGTGCTGTCAGTGGGAAAGGAAGCGGGAGGAGGGGATGAGGTGACGGGTTCAGGTGCAGGGTTATCTTCTGTTACAACATGGAACTCAATCGAGTTGCTGCTTACTGAGCTGGTTGGCAGTGTCATGATTCCACTCAGGTCATGATATTGGAGATAGTCAGCCTGATCAGAGATAACGGGGGAGGTGGTGTCCCATGCCTGTGCCGTCAACTGGAAGTCTCCCGCCTTGTGGTCCGGCCCGGCCGCATAGCGAATGCGTGCCTCATTGGAGTTGGGCAGTACCACGGCGTGCTCGGTTGAGAGATTATCCAGTGGCTGCCAGCTGGTACCATTATCTATCGAGTAGCTCCATTCGCCACTAAAACCTTGTGTGGATCCGGTCAGGGCGAGCCCTTCAACCGAACCGGTATCCACATCGGTAATCCCCAGATTGATGATCTGGTCATAAACACCCACTCCATATTTACTTAATACCTCATCTCCCGGATAGATCGGGTCGTGTTGAGGAAGTACAGGTGTGTCATTGATGGCTGTGATCTCAATATGCACCTTCTGTGTGGTTGTTCCAAAATTGCTGTCGGTAACCTTAAGGGTGAAAACATCGCTGGTATCCAGATTGATGTTCGGTGTGTAGGTGAAAGTGCTGTCACCGTTCAGGGATACGGTACCGCTGAAGGGATGAGTATCAATACTCCAGGTTAACTGTGTGTTATCGACATCGGTTGCTGCATGGGTAAATGTAGCGGATGTCTCCTCGGTTACGATTACATCGTTTGCACTGGTAATCACCGGCTTGTCATTGGTGCCGGTAATGGTGATCGTGGCGGTTTCATGACCAGAGAGGCCGCCCTGAAGATCCTGTATCTGATAGGTAAAGGTTCCAGTGGCATCGATGCTATAGGGGAGAGGAGAGATATCCATCGCATCAATGGAGTAACTGCCATCACTCTGCAGGGTCAGGTTAATAGTGGCTGTTTGTGAAGCCCCATTCTTGTCAAGGTAGCTCAAGGTTACAGGGGTGGGGGAGCCTATATTACTGGATGATCCATTGATGGCTGCAATGGAGAAGTTGTCTGTATTGTCCACATCGGTAATTGTATTCAGAAGGTTGCTGGATGAACTGTCTACCGTAATACCGGACTGTAACTGATCTTCATCCGTACTCAGGTTGCTTGCAGTCAGAGAGGGGGCGTCATTGCTGCCGTTGATGGTAATGCTTAGCTCCTGAGTAACCTTGCCGCCGTTGCCATCCTCCAGCTGGAGTGTGAATGAGTCGATCAAGGTCTGTGTTACATTCAGTGCCTGAACCAGACTGTTGCTGTTATCGATGGTGTAGGCATAGGATCCATCTGCGCCCACAGAGAGCGTACCGTAACCTCCAGTGAGGGAGGTTGGATTGGATGAACTACTGCTGTCTGCAGTCACTGCATTGAATACGTCAGAGCTGCTGAGTTTCCCTTGAGTAATGGTTAATGAATCCCCTTCATAGTCTGTTGTGTGGGCCATAACGGCCCCTGTGCCTCCTGTGGCGTCGCTGCCAGATAAGGAGTTATTGTCGCTGTCGATGCCCGCTTCGATGGCGCTATGGTTGGAAATGGTTCCACTGCTTACAGGGTTGTCATTGGTGCCGTTGATGGTGATGGTTAATGTTTGATCAACGGTTCCACCACTGCCATCACTGACGGTGACGGTAAACAGGTCATTGGTGGTCTGTCCGACGTTCAGTGCCTGTACTGTACTGTTGGTGTTATCAACTGCGTAGCTGTAAGAGCCATCAGCCCCGACAGTAAGTGCTCCATAGAGACCGTTTACAACCAGCCCGTTGGAGGCATTGGTCCCGGCTGATACATTGCTGAAGGCCCCCAGTGAGCTCTCCTTCGCCTGACTGATGGTAAGTGTGTCACTCTCCGGGTCGGTGGTATTGGTCAGCAGTGCCCCGGTTCCACCGGTTGCCAGAGCACCTGTAACTGAACCGCCTGTATTATCAATGCCAGCCTCGATAGCATCCGTATTGGTGATGTTTGCAGTAGAGAGCGGTACATCGTTGGTGCCATCGATGGTAACGGTAAACAGCTGATCAACGGTGCCACCGTTGCCATCACTGACGGTAA
>CAYFOU010000055.1:9332-14541 GCA_964344805.1 uncultured Piscirickettsiaceae bacterium
CACCCACAGTAAGTGTGCCGTAAAGACCGCTAACAGCAAGACCGTCTCCTGAGGTTGTACCAGCCGATACAGCGGCATAAACACCTGCGCTACTCTCTTTTGCCTGAGTGATGGTCATTGGATCACTCTCTGCATCACTCATGTGGACCAAGAGTGAACCAGCTGTCCCGGTAGCATGGGTTCCTGTAATACTGTTTCCAGAGCTGTCAATGCCTGATTCGACTGCATCGGTATTGGTGATATTGCTGCTGGACAGGGGGGCATCATTGGTGCCATCAATGGTAATGGTGAGGGCCTGATCAACTGTGCCTCCACTTCCATCGCTAATGGTTGCGGTGAAAATGTCATTGATTGATTGGGCTTCTGTTAAGGCCTGTATGGTACTGTTATTGTCATCAATAACGTAGTTATAGGAGCCATCGGCCCCTACAGTGAGCGTGCCATAGAGACCGTTAACTACCAATCCATCGGCAGATGTGGTGTTTGCAGTGACGTTGGCAAAGGCGCCTGCAGTGTCCTCCTTGGCCTGAGTGATTGTGAAGCTGGTGTTGTCCGGGTCGGACAGATTGCTCATCAATGCAGCGGCATTCCCGGTTGCAGGACTGCCACTGACAGGGTTTCCTGATCCATCTGCACCGGCCTCATCTGCACTGGTATCTGTAATTGTGCCGCTACTGGCTGGAATATCATTGACGGGGGTAATGGTGATGGTGCTGGTGACAGTATTACCATCGCTATTCCCGTCATTGGCCTGCCAACTCAGTGTGCGGGTTGAGGAAAACTCTGTAGGGTGATCGTTGGTGGTGCTGTAGGTAACAGCCCGCAGTGCGTTTTGCCACTGGGCAACAGTGGCGGTGCTGCTTGCAGAGGTAAGGCTTAGTTCGCCTGTGTCAAAATTGAAGGTGCCACTGATATTTCCATAGTCAGTTGCATTGTCGTTGGTGAAATCAAGTAGATCTCCAGTGGTTTTTCCTCCTGTGATAGCAACGGTGGCACTACTTAAGGTAGCGCTATCCCGGTCAATCAGTGTAATTGTGGAGGAGACAATGGCTGCATGGTCTTCGGAGGGCGTATCTTCTGTATAACTGCTGCTTCCCACAGAGGAGAGCAAGGGTGCAAACCCGATAGCAAAGTTTCCGGTGACGGCTGCTGCGCCATCTGCACCATCATCTGCTAGTGAGAAGCTGAAGCCATCTGCTGATGAACCTGTACTGTTATGGGTATATTGCAGCCTGTTGTTATCGATATCTTCCTGTGTGAATGTGCTGCTGTCGGTTAGTGATTCGCCGGCGTCCATTGTTGAGTTGTTGTTGCTATCAACCCACAATGTTCCAAGTGTAGGGGCGGTGGTTATGGTATAGGTCAGAGTGGAGTTGACGTTATCAACGTCGTCTCCGGATAGGTTGCTGCTGGTGATTGTTGTAGTACTTCCGTCTTGTACAGTGATTGCACTGTTATTTTGTATGGTGGGTGAATCATTAATTGGGGTGATCGTGATGGTGTTGGTGACAGTATTGCTATTGGTGCTTCCATCATTGACCTGCCAGGAGACTGTTCGAGCAGTAGAGCTGGCCGTTGGATGGTCGTTGGTGGTGCTGTAGGTGACGGCCTGTAGTGCATTT
Organism: uncultured Piscirickettsiaceae bacterium; assembly: GCA_964344805.1. Taxonomy (GTDB): domain Bacteria; phylum Pseudomonadota; class Gammaproteobacteria; genus Thiopontia. The sequence continues at coordinate 10,955 of CAYFOU010000055.1, forward strand.
TGCCACTGGATTAAGGTGGCACTGCTGCTGGATGAACTCAATGTCAGAATGCCGGAAGCGGTATCGTAACTGCTGGCAATATTGCCAAAGTTCGTGCTGTTGTCATTGGTAAAATCCAGGATGTCTCCTGTGGTAAATCCATCTGTAATCGACAGGGTTGCCGAGCTCAGGGTGGCAGTATCGATATCGTTCAGGGTGATTGTTGGTGATAGTGCTGTACTGTGATTTTCTGATGGTGTGTCCTCGGTATAGCTCAGATTGCTGCCTGTGGTGACTACCGGCGCATCATTTGTCCCTGAAATGGTAATGGTTGCTGTCTGTTGTGTAGAGAGCAAGTCGGCATCGTCCTTTACCGTATAGGTAAAGGATCCTGTAGCGCTGTTTCCTGCAGGAAGAGCATCCAGATCGAGAGCTGCAATAGAGTAACTGCCGTCTGCATTGATGGTCAGACTGATGTCCTCTGTTTGTCCTGTATTGTCTAGGTCATTGTAGTTAAGCGTGACAGTGATGGCTTGCCCAACATTGAGTGCGCTATTATTAATTTCCCCTATGGTGATCAATGCATTGTCTGAGTCCACATCTGTAGCATTTGTTAACAGGTTGCTGGAGCCGGCAGAAATAGTAATGCCGGTTTCCAAAAGGTCCTCGGTTGTGCTGATTGATCCGGCAGTATGTGTAGGTGCATCGTTGACAGGTGTGATGGTAATGGTATTGGTTACCGTGTTACCGGCGGTGGTTCCATCGTTGGCTTGCCAGGAGAGGGTGCGAGTGGCATCGGTTTCGGTTGGGTGGTCATTGGTGGTGGAGAAGGTGACCGCCTGTAGTGCATTTTGCCACTGAGCTACGGTTGCAGTTGATCCCGAAGAGCTGAGGGAAAGGGTGCCTGTTGATGAGTTATAGGAGCCGGCAATATTGCCAAAGTCGGTAGCGTTGTCATTGGTGAAGGCAAGTACGTCTCCAGAAGTCTTTCCCGCTGAAATGGTTACTGTAGCGGAACCCAGTGTGGCACTGTCCCGATCGAGCAGGGTAATGGTAGGAGATGCAGCAACGGCATGGTCCTCGGAAGGGGAGTCCTCTGTATAGGCAATATCTCCGGCAGTGGAGAGCAGAGGAGCGAATCCAATGGTGAAGGATCCGGTAACGGAAGGAGCCCCATCTGCCCCATCATCAGCCAGGGAGAAGCTGAAGCCATCAGCAGAGGTACCGCTACTGTTGTGGGTGTATTTGAGCTTTCCACTATCGATGTCTGACTGGATGAAGGTTGATCCATTGCCTAGTGCATCTCCGGCATCTATTACCGAGTTGCCATTCTGATCAATCCATAGGGTACCGTCTGTGGGTGCCGAGGTGATGGTGTAGGTCAGGTTGGTATCGTCACTGTCGACATCACTTCCTGCGAGATAGCTGTTGGTGATGGTGGTCGTACTGCCATCCTGCATGTAAATCTGGTTATTGGTGGCAATGGTTGGGGAGTCATTGACAGGTGTGATGGTAATGGTATTGGTTACCGTGTTACCGGCGGTGGTTCCATCGTTGGCTTGCCAGGAGAGGGTGCGAGTGGCATCGGTTTCGGTTGGGTGGTCATTGGTGGTGGAGAAGGTGACCGCCTGTAGTGCATTTTGCCACTGAGCTACGGTTGCAGTTGATCCCGAAGAGCTGAGGGAAAGGGTGCCTGTTGATGAGTTATAGGAGCCGGCAATATTGCCAAAGTCGGTAGTGTTGTCATTGGTGAAGGCAAGTACGTCTCCAGAAGTCTTTCCCGCTGAAATGGTGATGGTTGCGCTGGATAATGTAGGGCTGTCGCTATCACTCAAGGTAATGTCAGGTGAGGCAGGGAGTGAATGGTCTTCGCCGGGAGTATCTTCGATGTAGGTGGTATCGCTTCCAGCAACAAGAATGGGGGCAGCCAGTGTATGGTTGTAGGATTCTGGCTGAATAGTGGCGCTTTCAATGATCCCTGCTCGTTGTTCCAGCTCCCAATCTCCTCCTCGATTGTCTGCACCTGTCAGGTCATCTGATGCAGCCACATCGGCCTCGGTGATACGGGCAATCTCATTGATAAAGGTGATCCCGCTCTCTCCCTGAGCGACCTCACATCCATACAACAGCAGATCTCCGTTTTCAGTAAGGTGTGTCCCCCACTGTTGCAACTCATTCTGGTAGCTGGGCAGGGTCTCACTATTGATAGAGGTATTGCCCAACTGCAGGTTACCCGCTGAGCCGTGGGAGAAGATATGGATTGTCTCCAGATGGTTGTACTGTTGAAGAATGGCTGTGATCTGTTCAATACCATCTTGGTTAGTATCAATAGTGTAGACCGGAATAGAGGGATCAATACCAGTTACCAGACTCTCTCCATCGGGGACTGAACTGTCAATAATGATCAGCTGTGTAGAGGGAAGGATTGTTTCTGCGGTAGGTGTGATGGCAGGAATAATCTCTTCGGTGTGCTGCTCATCACCAGTTTCAATCATAGTAGCAACCGCAGCACCATCGAGCATGATGCGTGGCTCCAGTGCCAGCATCAGCCCCTCATCGGGGGGGGGCTGTGGTTGCTGTTTTTTCTTTCTCCAGAACATGGTGTTTGGCTAAATAAAGTGAATCTCCATTGCAAGCATCGGGGGAGTGCCTGCCTCATTAATATAGACTTTGACCTCTTCACCTTCTTGGGCATAGCTGATGAATTTGGAAAGTTCTGCTTTCAACTGGTGAATGGCTACTTGCATGGTGTTGATCTCTTTCTATTTGTAGTCCCATATTTTTTATTGTAATGGTGGCTACATTTCAATGGGGTGGTTGAGGAGAGAACTGTGCGATTCCACTCATGCCCGATATCAGTTGATTATCGGCCAAGATAAGGGATCCCTTAACCTTGATGGTCTGGCTCACCGGGTTGATCTCTGACCCGATAGTGGAGACAGAAGCATCTATTTTCTTTCCGGTCTCATCAATGGACAGGGTGAAGGGGGTGCCTACGGTGATCCACTGTAGCCAGTTGGATGGAATGTGAAGTTCAACGATCAGGGTCTGATGGTTGATGATGTCCAGCAACTTGGCACCTCTTTTTACCAGCTCAAATGGATGGGCGTGTCGTTTGGTGATGCGGCCGTTGAAGGGAGCGATGATCTGGCAGCGCTCTGCCTCAATCTGCATGATGGTGAGTTCCGCCTCTGCCTGACGGGTACGTGCTGCAGTGACATCTACCTCCAGCTCGCTGATTGATTGCATCTCTCTCATCTTCATATGGCTTTGAAGGGTGCGGCGATGGATATCAAGTTCAGCCTTTGCCTTTTCAATTTGCTTTTGAACGGTGTCGCATTTGAAGTGAATCAAGATCTCCCCCTGCTGGAAGGCTTCACTCTCCTTGACACTAATCTGATGAATCTCATCGGTCAGGGGGGCAGAGAGCGTGGCCTGTTGGGAGGGGGTGATCAGTGCTCGGACCTGATACTGAGGGGTGCTCTGTACCGTGGTGCAGCTGATGAATAGAATAAGTGTGAATAGATATCTCATGGTGTTGTCTCTATATTAGGGAACCTCTTACATGGACACCGCCCGTTTTGCAAAATGAATAAAGCAAAGTAGGT
>CAYFOU010000056.1:0-11105 GCA_964344805.1 uncultured Piscirickettsiaceae bacterium
TCACAGTCAGCGAGCCCCAGGCAGCCCCAGGTACATCCCTTGCCACCACCGGAGACCAGCGAAGCGGCACGGCAGCTCTTCATCCCCTCGTACTGGGCGCGGATATGGGCGATATGGGTGCCTCCGAAGCAGGCGAGACGGGCGACCCGTTTCTCCTGCTTCTCCATCTCGGCACCGAGGAAGTTGGCAATGGTCTCCAGTGACTCGGCATCACCCACAGTGCACATGCCTGGATTCTTGATGTTGGCGATCAGATCCTCGGCAAAAGGGCGGCAGCCGGGAGAGCCACAGGCACCACAGTTGGTGTTGGGAAGCAGCTCTTCAACGATATCGATGCGGGGATCCTCTTCGACATGGAGCTTCTTGTTGGCAATCGCCAGCAGCAGTGCCAGTATGCCACCCAGACCCAGCATGAAGAGGGTGGCGAGAGGGATGGTGGGGAGTTCTGCGATCACTTTAGATTACACTTTCTGGTCGTTATTCCACTCGATACCGAAGTCATATTTCATGATCTCCCGCATCGTGACCGGGGTCAGGTTTTGGGTATTGGCCAGACGAAGTGCCTGGGAGAGCTGGTTGCTGGCCCACTCACTGCTGCGATGGTAGTGGTCGCGGATCAGGCTGACACCAAGATCAAATAGTTGCCCATTTTTGTGATGACTTCCCATTTCTTAATGATCCCCCGGAATCGGATTTGTTTTTTTAATTCATGGGAATTCTATGGGGAGACTTGACTATTTATCTATTAAATAGTATCAATTCCAAATATTGAAAAAATAAATGCATTCGAGAGGGGTGTCCGTTGAAGAGTGGAAAACAGGTCTACTACAAGAAGGATCGGCTGAAGAAGCTGCGTGCCTTCTGTGCCACCGCCCAGGTGGGCAGTTTCAGTGGTGCAGCCATGCAGCTCAATATGAGTCAGCCCACCATTTCATTGCAGATTCAGGCCCTCGAGCAGGAGTTTGATGTAATCCTGTTTGAGCGCAAGGGCTCCAAGATCAAGCTGACCCCGGAGGGGGAGATCCTCTACCGGCTGGCGCAGCCGCTGGTGCAGGGGATGGACAAGCTGCATGAGACCTTCACCGCCCACTACGGCAAGATGGATACCGGTGAGCTGACCATTGCGGCGGGGGAGTCGACCATTCTTTATGTGTTGGCCGATCCGGTACGCAAGTATGCGGAGGATTATCCTGGCATCCATCTGAAGCTGGCCAACGTGACCGGACGCGATGGTCTGGCGATGCTGCATGCCGATGAGGCCGATCTGGCGATCGGCTCAATGCTGGAGGTGCCGGATGAGATCGTCTATGAGCCGATTGTCACCTACAATCCAACGTTGATCACTCCGCTGGATCACCCGCTGGCAAAGAAGAAAAAGATCACGCTGGAGGATGTCAGCCCCTATGGTCTGATTTTGCCGCCACGCCATCTCAGCACCTGGCGTATCGTCGACATGGTGTTCCGCCAGAACAATCTGGAGTACAGCGTAGCGCTGGAAGCAGGAGGCTGGGAGATCATCAAGAAGTATGTCGAGATTGGTATGGGGATCTCCATTGTGACCGACGTCTGCCTTACCGGGGATGAACAGGTGGCCCGCTTCCCGTTGAACGACTACTTTCCACAGCGCACCTACGGCATCGTACGTCGTCGCGGGCGTTTCCTCTCTCCGCAGGCGATCCGCTTTATGGAGATGATGCGGGAGTACTATCGCGATGCAAGCTAGCGGAGTTTTTCTTTAAAAATCATCCGTTGTAGTAATAAACATCGTTAGATTCCTTGGTTATACTCACGGAATAAAAATAAAATAAGAGAACTCTTAGTTGTTTGGATAACAACAATAACAGGACAGGCTGAAAGATTAATGATAAAGGCGTTTGGTGAAACCTTGGCAAACAACCGGGTGTTGGTGGTAGATGATGATCACCATGTCATCAATACCTATCTGGAGACGCTGGAATCGAAGGCCTTTGAGTTGGGGGACTTTGACTTTATTGCCGGTACCCAAAGTGATGTCGCTGATGTGGATGAAGTGCTCCATTTTGAGGTGGATACCGCCGATAATGGAGAGGATGCTCTGGAGCGGGTGCGCAGTGCGGTAGAACGTGATGCCCCCTATGCAGTGGCCTTTCTCGATATGCGGATGCCGCCAGGATGGGATGGACTGGAGACGGCCCGGGAGCTGCGTAAGCTTGATGACAATATCTACATTGTCTTTGTGACCGCCTATTCCGACCACAGTGTCGACGAGATGCAGGGGGCGCTGATCAAGAACACACTGCTGATCAACAAGCCGTTTCGTGGTGAGGTGATCAAGCAGATTGCCCGTACCTTCTGCATCAACTGGGCGCGGGAGCGCTGCCTGCTGGAGACTCAGGAGCGGCTGCGCAATCTGTCAGAGAAGATGGCCCATCAGGCGAGCCATGATGCACTGACCGGGCTCCACAACCGCTACTATCTTGATCAGCATCTCGATATTGAGGTGCGTCGGGCACGTCGTGAACAGCAGCCGATCAGTCTGTTGATGGTCGATATCGACTGGTTCAAGCGCTTCAATGATCATAATGGACATACTGCGGGGGATGAGGCACTCAGCAAAATTGCTGGAGCGATTCGTTCAGCGGTTCAGCGTCCGGGGGACTTTGTGGCCCGTTTCGGAGGGGAGGAGTTCTGTGTGGTGCTGCCCAATACGGATCGCCCCGGCGCAGAGACCGTTGCAGAACATCTGCGGGTTGAGGTGGAGCGGCTGAAGATCGAATTTGGAGATGATGACAACGCGTCGATCCCCTATCTGACGGTCAGTACCGGAGGGGTGAGCCGGGTTCCGCTGACGGTGGACAAGGGGAGCGCGTTGATTGAGGAGGCGGACCATTTGCTCTACTGTGTGAAGCGTTCCGGCAAGAACAGCGTGCTGGTCAAGAGCGGCAGTTAGTTCTACTTTGTCAGATTAGGGAAACGCTGAATCAGTCGGACAGATGTTCCATCAATACCTGCTGTAGCTCCTGCTTGTCGATCGGCTTGGAGACAAAGCCGCTACAACCCGCCTCATTGAAGGCGTCGCGGTGCCTCTGCAGTACGTTGGCGGTGAGGGCGATGATCGGGGTCTGGTTGCCGCTGGCACGAATCGCCTGAGTCGCCTCAATACCATCCATCTCCGGCATCTGCATATCCATCAAGATCAGGTCGAAAGAGAGCTTTTCAGCCAGCGTAACCGCCTCTTGGCCATTGCTGACGGTGATCACCCGTAGCCCCATCGACTCCAGAATGCGGCGCTCCAGTAGCTGCAGCTCCGGGGTATCTTCGGCCACCAGGATGGTCCCCTCCAGTTGTGCCTCCAGCGTACGCACCTTCTTCGGTTGGCTGCTATCGATGGTGATCGGTTTACCGAGCTTCAGTGGCAGATTGAGCTGGAAGGTGGAACCCTCCCCCTCGCTACTCTCTACATGGATGGAGCCACCCATCAGTTGGGCCAGATTCCAGGAGATGTAGAGGCCGAGACCACTGCCACCAAAGCGGCGGGAGATGGAGCTGTCGGCCTGCTCGAAGCGCTGGAACAGGCGCCCCAGCACTTCTTCACTCATGCCGATACCACTATCAGAAACCTTGATATGGAGCTGCTCCTCACTGCACCAGAGGGTGATGGAGATTGCCCCCTTCTCGGTGAACTTGATGGCGTTACCGATCAGGTTGATCAGAATCTGCCCAATGCGATGGATATCGCCGATCAGGTGGCGGGTAAACTCACCCTGCTGGTCGATCTTCAACGCCAGCCCGGCGTCTCTCATGCGTACCGCAAACATCTGTTTGATATCGCGCACCAGAATATTGAGATCGTAGGGAACCTCGTCAATGGTGAATTTGCCCGACTCGATCTTGGAGAGGTCGAGAATATCGTTGACCAGCGCCAGCTGTCGGCGTCCGGCGCTCTCGATCGACTGTACCAGCTCCAGCTTGTCGGCATCCTCCTCCTGATCCTCCAGGAACTCGCAGTTGCCGATGATGGCAGTGAGTGGAGTGCGCAGCTCATGGCTCATTGAGGCAAGGAACTCATCCTTGGCCTGACTTGCCTGCTGGGCATCCTCAAGCGCAGTTCTCAACTGCTGGTCCAGCTCCAGTCGTTTGCTGATATCCCGGAATACCGCAACCGAGCCGGCAATCTCATTGCCTGATTTCAGTGGAGCTGCACTGATCTCGATCGGGATAAAATGTCCCGACTTGTGCTGGAACCAGTCCTTGTCGGCGTGGTAGCTGGTGCCACTGGCGATACTGAGGTAGACCGGGCATTGATCACCGGGGATGTATTTTCCTTCCGGCTGGTGGGCATGCACCGCATCGTGGATGCTCTGACCTTTCAACTCCTCGAAGCGCCACCCCAGCATCTGTTCAGCGGCATGGTTGAGGAATACCAGATTGCGATCCTTGTCGAGCGCATAGACACCATCCTCCATGCTGGAGGTGAGGCTGTCGGAGAACCGCCTCTCCGATTCCAGCAGGTCATAGCTGTTGCGCAATTTGCGTTGGGTATCATGGATGGAACGGATCAGGGTGCCGATCTCCCCCTGATCACTGCTCCAGCGGATCTTCTGATCAAGATGACCACTACCGATACGCTGCAATACCCGGACCGCCTGCTGTACACCACCGATCAGGCGCTGGGTCTTGCGGAAAGCGACCAGTATGGCGACAAACAGGGCAATGGAGACCAGTGCGATCATCCAGCTGATATTCTTGCGTTTGTCGGTGATCAGCTCGGTGGTGGTGTGTTGGGTCTTCTTGAGGATATCCATCGCCAGCATATGGAGCAGATCGATTGGTTCCGACCCCTCCTCGAAGAAGCTGTCGGGGGAGAAGGTGATCATCGCCGCATCCAGCAGCTCCCACTCCACCAGATCCCGTACCTCCTGAATCTCTCCGACCAGCTCTACCAGCAGGGACAGAGTGCGCTGATCAAGATTGTTGCGGTCATCCTCCAGTGAACTGCGCAGGCGGATGAACTGACTCTCCGAGTCCCACAAGGTACGCTCGATACGACGTAGCAGCAGATCGGGCTCATTGCGTCGCTGTTCCGGGGCACTTGGAGTGACCGCCGCAGAGCGGGAGAGGAAACCGCTGGCAGTACCGCGTAGCTGGGCCAGTGCCTCTCTCAATTGGGGAATATCCTGTAGCAAAATACGTTGTAGACCGGTGCGTTCAGGCAGTAATCGCGATAGCAGATGGTTGATGCGGCTTACCAGATCGCTCATTCCGGAGAAGGAAAACTGCTCCCCTTTCTGCATATCCCACAGCAGTTGAATGCGTTGTAGTTCGTGGAGCAGTTCGGTCGGAGAGTCGTTGTCAGCGTTGAGGTTGCTGTAGAGTCGCTCCAGCTGACTCAGCTTCAGCTTGAACTCCTGCTCCAGCCGGAACAGGTGCTCCTCGGCAAAATCGTAGTGGCCGGGGTAGTGGCTGGAGATCTCACGCAGACCGCGATACTGGGTTGCGCGATCCAGTGCGCCATAGAGTGGAGAGACCCAGTCCAGTCGTTGAAGTTGCTCTTCCAGACGGTGAATCTCTTTTTGCTTCTCCAGAATGGTCTCGGTGAAGAGTAGAAGAAGCGGTAGTAGAAGGATGGTACCAGAGAGTAGCAGCGAACGCCCCATCCCCCCTTTGGATAGGCTGCTTACACTGGTCCGCGTATCATCAGGCACGCTTGATGCTCCGGTAAATCGTGGTAAAGTGTAAGTTATGCCTATTATCGCATATGGAATCGGGGATGAGGATATTTCTATAGGTTTTTTTATAAGGATCCTCTGTCTGCAATACGCATGGAGGATGGCTGGATGGTGAGCACAAAGTACCCCCTTTATTGGCTACTTGGGATGGTACTGTTTACGCTTCCGGCGTCGGCCAGCGAAGGATTTCCGTTGCGGGAACGTTTTTCCGGGGTGCCGGTGATCTCTCTGGAGGCGCTGAAACAGGGATATGACGAGATTGTGATTGTTGATTCCAGAACCCGTTTTGAATATGACACCATTCACATCAACAAGGCGATTCGCATACCGATCTCCAGCAAGAGCTTTATGAAGCTGCTGGACCGGCAGGTGCCGGATCGTACGACCAAAGTGGCGTTTTACTGTAATGGAGTGACCTGCTCCAAGAGCTACCGTGCCGCAGCGCTGGCGGCGCGTTCCGGCTACACCAACGCCTACAGTTTCGATGCCGGGGTCTTTGCCTGGGCCAAGGCCCATCCAGAATTGACCACCCTGCTGGGTACCACCCCGATGAGTGCCGACCAGCTGATCTCTGAAGAGAAGTTCTACCAGCATCTGATTGGCTACCAAACCTTCCGCAGCAAGGCGACAGAGCCTGATTCTCTGGTGATCGATGTACGCGATGCGGCCCAGCGCCGCAACAGCGATGGTACCCGTAATGATCTGCCGGATGAGATCAAGCTGAATCGGGAACGCCATCTGAAGTTCAATCTCGATCTGCTCAAGCGCAAGCTCGATCAGAAGAAGTATCTCGACAAGCAGTTGCTGATTTTTGACGCCGCAGGCAAGCAGGTGAAGTGGCTGCAATACTCATTGGAGAAAAACGGTTATACCAATTACCACTTCCTCAAGGGGGGGATCTACTCGATTACTCAGGTAGAGCACCATTAACTCCAGCTCTCTGATATGATCGATACAGATTGTCGACACTTTAAAGGAGAGAAGAGATGGATGTAAAACAGGCACTGATTGAACGAAAGTCCACCCGAGCATTTCAGCAGCGGGGAGTGGAGCCAGAGAAGATTGAGGCGGTACTGGATGCCGCGCGCCATGCCCCCTCAGGTGTCAACACCCAGCCATGGAAGGTGGCGGTGGTGACCGGAGAGAGCCTGAAACAGGTGACTGAGGTGATGGAGCAGGCCTTCCGCGATGGGCAGAAGGGGAAGATGGACTACCAGTACTATCCGCTGGAGTGGGTCGAGCCCTACAAGGGGCGACGCAAGGCGTGTGGTCTGCAGATGTATCAAACATTGGAGATCACCCGAGAAGACAATCAGCGCCAGATGGATCAGTGGGCCGCCAACTATCGTGGTTTCGATGCGCCGGTGATCCTATTCTTCTTTATGGATGGGGGGATGGAGGCTGGCTCCTTCCTTGATTACGGCATGTTCATTCAATCGGTGATGCTGGCAGCACAGGAGCAGGGGCTGGCGACCTGTCCGCAGGCGGCGCTGGGGGAGTATCCCGAGATCGTGAAGCAGCAGCTCGGTTACCCGGAGGATTCGGTGCTGGTGGCAGGCATGGCGATGGGATATGAGGATGTGGATGCCTTGATCAACAGCTATCGCACCCCCAGAGAAGGAGTGGCAAGCATCGCAACCTTCCATCAGTAACGGGCACCTCTAAAAATGCGCTTTTTTTGCGATTTCGTCGTTAGCTCCGTACTCAAGTCCTCATGTACTAAGCGTGTACACTGCGGCTTTGCGTGCGGTGCTTCCTTGAACTCGCGAAAAAAATCACTATTTTTAGACGCACCCTAACGACTGAACCACTTGACGCAGGGAGAGTGGGGAGATACTTTAAAAGCAAGATTGTCTGACAATCTTGCTTTTTTTATGGCTCAGACACTATAGAAGAGACACCAATTCAGGAGGCATACCGAGATGAACTATCAAGAAACCTACCAGCAGTCGATGGAGGACCCCGAGGGGTTCTGGGGGAAAGCGGCTGAAGCGATCGACTGGGACAAGCCGTGGGACAAGGTGTTGGATGACTCCAATGTGCCGTTCTACCGCTGGTTCAGTGGTGGCATGCTCAACACCTGTTACAACGCGATCGACCGTCATGTTGAGAATGGACGGGGCGATCAGGCGGCGCTGATCTACGACAGCCCGGTGACCGATACACAGCAATCCATCAGCTATGCCGAGATGCAGGATGAGGTCTCCCGCCTCGCCGGTGCGCTACAGGCGCAAGGGGTGGAGAAGGGGGATCGGGTGCTGGTCTACATGCCGATGATTCCACAGGCGGTGATGGGGATGCTCGCCTGCGCCCGTATCGGTGCGGTCCACTCTGTGGTGTTTGGTGGTTTTGCGGCCAATGAGCTGGCGACCCGTATTGAGGATGCCAAGCCGAAGATGGTGCTCTCCGCCTCCTGCGGTATCGAGGTGACCCGTGTCATTCAATACAAGCCGCTATTGGACGAGGCGATCGAGATCTCCAGCCACAAGCCGGAGAAGACCCTGATCTTTGCCCGCCCACAGGCGGAGGCGAAGATGGTCGAGGGGCGTGACCTCGACTGGGTGGCGGCCTGTGAAGCGGCCGAGCCTGCCGCCTGTGTCTCGGTGGCGGCGACCGATCCACTCTATATCCTCTACACCTCCGGTACCACCGGAGTGCCCAAGGGGGTGGTGCGTGACAACGGCGGCCATGCGGTGGCGATGCAGTGGAGTATGCAGAACATCTACGGCATGAAGCCGGGTGAGGTGTTCTGGGCGGCATCCGATGTGGGCTGGGTCGTCGGCCACTCCTATATTGTCTATGCGCCACTGCTGAACGGAAATACCACCGTGGTGTTTGAGGGCAAACCAATCGGTACCCCCGATCCGGGTGCCTTCTGGCGTGTCATCTCCGAGCACAATGTCAGCGTGATGTTCACTGCGCCGACCGCCTTCCGTGCGATCAAGAAAGAGGACCCCAACGGCGAGTACCTGAAGAAGTACGACATGCCCAACTACCGTGCGCTGTTCCTCGCCGGTGAGCGCTGCGATCCCGATACTCTCGAGTGGGCGCAGGATATGCTCAAGGTGCCGGTGATCGACCACTGGTGGCAGACCGAGACCGCCTGGGGCATCGCCGCCAACTGTCTCGGCATCGAGCAACTGCCGGTGAAGGCGGGCTCTCCCTCCTGTGCGGTACCGGGCTATGACATTCAGGTGCTGAACGAGGATGGGGAAGAGGTGGCCGATGGTGATATCGGCAGCATCATGATCAAGCTACCGATGCCTCCGGGCTGTCTGCCGACGCTGTGGAACAATGACGAGCGCTTTGTCGACTCTTACCTCAGTGCCCATGAAGGCTACTACCTGACCGGTGACGCCGGCTACAAGGATGAGGATGGCTACCTCTGGGTGATGAGCCGTATCGACGACATTATCAACGTGGCGGGGCACCGCCTCTCGACCGGCGGTATTGAAGAGGTGATCGCCTCCCATGCCGATGTCGCGGAGTGTGCGGTGATCGGTGCCGCCGATGCGTTGAAGGGAGAGCTTCCGGTCGGTCTGGTTGTGCTCAAGGCTGGGGTGGACCGTCCTGACGATGAGCTGATCGGAGAGGTGGTGCAGCTGGTACGTGGCAAGATCGGACCGGTCGCCGCCTTCAAGAAAGCGGTGATTGTGGCGCGCCTGCCGAAGACCCGTTCCGGCAAGATCCTTCGTGGTACCATGAAGAAGATTGCCGACAATCAAGAGTTCAAGATGCCGGCGACCATCGACGATCCGGCCATTTTGGATGAAATTAAGGCCTCTTTGCAGTCGATTGGATACGCATCTGAATGACGGTGATTTCTGTCAAAAAACGTGCAGCTTGCTGGTCTTTTCGCCCATCTTCTGCGTTGCGTCGACAGTTACATAGCTTGCTATGTGCCTGTCGACACGCCTTGAATATGAACAAAAATCCGGCGCAATCTGGTACGTTTTTTTCGGAAACCACCTAAATTGTCGACAATCTGTATTGACAATCGGTAAAAATAGCAGTTAGTATCAGTGCGGGTATCAAATATGTCGACAATTAAGGGTGGTTCACAGGAGGTGGTCACAGTTGCCGACCGAATTTTCGGTCAACTCTGTGATGCCATTGTTACCGGAGAAATCGAGGCCGGTAGCAAAATCAGTGAACCGGAGTTGGCGAAACGGTTTGATGTCAGCCGTGCCTCTCTGAGAGAGGCGATTGGACGGTTGGAGGCCTGCAATCTGGTCACCCGTCGCCCCAATGTAGGGGCACGGGTGGTGGAACTCTCGCTCGAGGAGCTGTTGGAGATCTACCGGGTGCGTGAGGCCCTCGAGGGGATGGCGGCCCGACTTGCAGCAGAGCATATGAGCGATGCGGAGTTGGAGGCGCTGCAGAAGTTGCTCGATGAAGAGCAGCATTTCGACCCCAATGACATCAACCACGATTTCCACTACGCCATTGTGCAGGGTGGAAACAACCAGCGCCTGGCCCACCTGTTGTGTGACGATCTTTACCACCTGATGCGGATGTATCGCACTCAGCTCGGGCGTGACAGTGGTCGCGCCTCCTCAGCCTCGAAAGAGCATGAGCTGATCTTCGATGCGATTCGTGATCGGGATGGGGAGATGGCCGAACTGTTAATGCGTCGTCATATTCGAAAATCCCGTCAACATATTGAACAGATGATTCAAAACCAGGCCGAAGCGTAGACCGCTCTTCCGTTCGGTTCTGAATCGCCAGCCTCACCATTGGGGCTGTAGACGGAGTGTGTATTGATGACCGAACTGACCCCTGGGCAGAAGCTGCGACAGGCAGTAGCCGAAAACAACCCGCTACAGGTGCTGGGCACCATCAACGCCTACAGTGCGATGATGGCCGAGAAGAGTGGCGCCAAGGCGATCTACCTCTCCGGCGCCGGTGTAGCCAACGCCTCCTACGGGCTGCCCGATCTGGGCATGACCTCCCTCAGTGATGTGCTGACCGATGTGCGTCGCATCACCTCAGCCACCGATCTGCCGCTGCTGGTGGATGCCGATACCGGTTGGGGCAGTGCCTTCAATATCAGCCGCACCATTCAGGAGATGATCGCAGCCGGAGCGGCCGGGGTCCATATTGAGGATCAGGTGCAGGCCAAGCGCTGTGGCCACCGCCCCGGCAAGGAGATTGTCTCCCAGCAGGAGATGGTGGACCGCATCAAGGCGGCCACCGATGCCCGCACCAACGATTTTGTCATCATGGCGCGTACCGATGCGCTGGCGGTCGAGGGGATGGATTCCGCAATTGAGCGTGCACTGGCCTGCGTCGAGGCGGGTGCCGACATGATCTTCCCCGAGGCGATGAATACGCTGGAGCAGTACCAGACCTTCACCGAGGCGGTGAACGTACCGGTACTGGCCAACATCACCGAAT
>CAYFOU010000056.1:11115-14444 GCA_964344805.1 uncultured Piscirickettsiaceae bacterium
TTTGGCGCCACCCCGCTCTTCACCACCGAGGAGTTGGATGGGGTTGGGGTCAAGCTGGTGCTCTATCCACTCTCCGGGTTCCGGGCGATGAACGCCGCCGCCTTGAATGTGTTCCAGCACATCCTGGCCGATGGCACCCAGAAAGCGGTGGTCGACACCATGCAGACCCGTGCTGAACTCTATGAGTTCCTCGACTATCACAGTTATGAAAACAAGCTCGATGCACTCTTCGCAGAAGGCAAGGAAAAGTAAGGGAGGCAACAACGATGGGATTGAATGATTCAGCCGCTGATGCGGCACCAAAGAAAAAGAAGAAGTCGGTCGCACTCTCCGGAGTGGCAGCAGGCACCACGGCACTCTGTACCGTAGGCCGTACCGGTAACGACCTCCACTACCGTGGATACGATATTCTCCACTTTGCCGACAAGGCGGAGTTCGAGGAGGTGGCCTACTTGCTGATCCACGAGAAGTGGCCCAACCAGGCGGAACTGGACGCCTACAAGACCAAACTGCAGGGGATGCGTGGTCTGCCCGATGCACTGAAGACCGTACTGGAGCAGATTCCGGCCGATGCCCACCCAATGGATGTGATGCGCACCGGTTGCTCCATGCTCGGCACCCTGGAGACTGAGGATGAGGGGCACGATGTGGAGGCCGCTCGCACCATCGGGGATCGTATGATCGCCTGCTTCGGCTCCATCCTCGCCTACTGGTGGCACTTCGCCCAGAGCGGCACGCGCATCGAGGTGGAGACCGATGATGACTCCATCGGTGGTCACTTCCTCCATCTGCTGCATGGCAAGGCCCCAAGCGAGTCGCAGGTGCGTGCGATGCACACCTCGCTCAACCTCTATGCCGAACATGAGTTCAACGCCTCCACCTTCGCCGCTCGCGTAGTGGCCGGTACCGAGTCCGACATGCACTCGGCGATCACTGGGGCGATCGGTGCGCTGCGCGGACCGAAGCATGGTGGTGCCAATGAGGCGGCGTGCGAGATCCAGAAGCGTTACAGCAGTGCCGATGAGGCTGAGACCGATATCCGTGAGCGGGTAGGGCGCAAGGAGATCATCATCGGCTTTGGTCATCCGGTCTACACCGTCGGAGATCCGCGTAACGAGATGATCAAGGGGGTGGCCAAATCCCTCTCTGAAGAGGCCGGTGACATGACCATGTTTGAGGTGGCGGACCGACTGGAGACCGTAATGTGGGATCTGAAGAAGATGTTCCCCAACCTCGACTGGTTCTCTGCGGTCTCCTACCACATGCTGGGGATTCCCACCTCGTTCTTCACCCCGATCTTCATCATGTCGCGTACCACCGGCTGGGTGGCGCATGTGATCGAGCAGCGTATCGACAAGAAGATCATCCGACCCAGTGCCGAGTACACCGGGCCGGAAGAACAGCCCTGGGTACCGATTGAGGAACGTACCTAAGGGGAATTGTGGATCACGGTGCAGTTATGACAACGGACCGCTACAAGCACTTCCCTGTGTGCTTGAGTGCAGCCTTCCCTGGCTGCACACATCCGTTGTCACAACCGCACCGTAATCTTGTGAAGATTAAACAGTTTTTTACTCCTCCTTCCTGGCGCTCTCCCTGATCTGCTTCGGCAGATCACAGGGCGCACTTTTTTAATGAACACTACAGAGGAGACAGAGTGCATGAAACAACATTACAGACAGAATAACCTGGGCAAGATGATTCTCCTGTAATGAGACAATTTCCTCCCTGTCTTCGTGCGCTCTGTCCCCTCTGTGGTGATCTGAACAATGGAACATAACATGAGCACAAACCAAGTAGAAAGTAACGTCCGTCCCGATACCGATCCAGAGCTGGTCGCCATGGCCGACTACATGTGTGACTATGAGGTCACCTCCGAAGAGGCGCTGGATACCGCCCGCAACAACCTGATGGACAGCCTCGCCTGCATGTTGATGGCGCAGAAATTCCCGGAGTGTAACAAGCACCTGGGACCGATTGTCCCCGGCACGGTGGTACCCAATGGTGCCCGTGTACCCGGTACCCAGTTCCAGCTCGATCCGGTCAAGGCGGCGTGGGATATCGGTGCGCTGGTGCGCTGGCTCGACTTCAACGACACTTGGCTGGCGGCCGAGTGGGGCCACCCCTCCGACAACTGGGGTGCAGTGCTCGGGCTGGGGGACTACCTCAGCCGCAAGGCGATTTCCGAAGGCAAGAAGCCACTGACCATGGAGCAGCTGCTCCATACCATGGTCAAGGCACATGAGAGTCAGGGTGTACTGGCGCTGGAGAACAGCTACAACAAGGTCGGTCTTGACCATGTGGTGCTGGTCAAGGTCGCCTCTGCCGCCGCCGCCGCAGTGATGCTCGATCTGGACAAGGATCAGGTGCTGGATGTGCTCTCCCACGCCTGGGTCGATGGCCAGTCCCTGCGTACCTACCGCCACAGCCCCAATACCGGTTCACGCAAGTCTTGGGCGGCGGGAGATGCCTCCAGCCGCGCGGTACGTCTGGCGATGATGGTGGCGAAGGGGGAGATGGGAATGCCCAGCCCGCTGTCGGCACCCACCTGGGGCTTCTATGATGTCCTCTTCAATGGCGAAAAGTTCAAGTTCCAGCGTGAGTATGGCAGCTACGTGATGGAGCAGGTGCTGTTCAAGATCTCCTTCCCGGCCGAGTTCCATGCACAGACCGCAGTGGAGTGTGCGCTGGCGCTGCATGAGGAGGTGAAGGATCGTCTTGACGAGATCGAGCGCATCGAGCTGATCACGCAGGACTCCGCCATCCGCATCATCTCCAAGGAGGGGCCGCTGCACAACCCGGCGGATCGTGACCACTGCCTGCAGTACATGGTGGCGATTGGCCTGCTCTATGGTGAGCTGACTGCAGCCCACTACGAGGATGAGGTTGCGGCCAATCCAGAGATTGATCGCATCCGTGAGCTGATGGTGGTGCAGGAGGATGAGCGCTACTCTACGGAGTATCACGACCCTGAAAAACGCTCCATCGCCAATGCAATACAGATCATTTATAAAGATGGCAGAAGCAGTGAGAAGGTTGAGGTAGAGTACCCGATTGGACACCGTCGTCGCCGCTCCGAGGGTATTCCGGTGCTGGAGAAGAAGTTCCTCGATGCATTGCACAACCACTTCCCGCGTCGTCAGGCACAGAAGGTCTACGACCTCTGTCTCAATGCCGAGGCGCTCAATGCGACGCCGGTAAACGAATTTATGGATATGCTGGTGATCTAATTGTCCAGCTCACCCCTGAAATCCGCCTTTTCTACGTTCGAAAATGGTCATTTACACCTGTAAACTCACATTTTCTGCCTTGAACTGACGAATTTCAGG
>CAYFOU010000057.1:0-14066 GCA_964344805.1 uncultured Piscirickettsiaceae bacterium
TGATTGCCGAGGCGGTGCTGGGGATCGAGATGGGCTCCGATATGGAGGACATCGGCCTCACCATCCACCCCCATCCTACGCTGTCGGAGACCCTCTGTTTTGCCGCAGAGATGGCCGAGGGGACCATTACCGATCTGATGCCGCCGAAAAAGCGGTAAAGTAGCGCTGACGGGTGAGCACGGGGTATCTCTATCTAACGGTAGCGATCATCGCCGAGGTGATCGGCACCAATGCGTTGAAGGCGTCGGAGGGGTTCACCCAGTTGCTGCCTAGCGCCGTTGTGGTGGTTGGATATGGGGTGGCGTTCTACTGTCTGGCGATTGTGATCAAGACCATTCCGGTCGGCATCGCCTATGCAATCTGGTCTGGCGTGGGGATTGTCCTGATCGCGCTGATTGCCGCCTTTCTCTTTGGTCAGGTGCCCGATCTGCCAGCGATCATTGGTATGGCCCTGATCATCGCCGGTGTGGTGGTGATCAATCTCTTCTCCAAGACAGCAGGGTATTGAGTGGGGCTTGTATATACCCCAATTCCTTGTTGAATGTCTTGGCTATAATCGCCTAATTGAATGAGAAACCCGGTCCGAGATGATCGGGTTTTTCTATTTATGGGGGAGATGATTTGCGATAATCTGATGTTGATATATGATAACGTTATCATTGAAGCCTGTGGTCGAGGAGTTGCCTGATGAGAACAATCGTTGATTTACCGGATGAGCAGATCGGTGCGCTCAAGGCGATGGGAGAGCGCTATCATCTCTCGCGAGCAGAGTTGGTGCGCAGGGCGGTAGCTGACTATATAGAAAATCGTAAAGAGGGACTGTCCGAAGAGAGTGGATTTGGGCTCTGGAAGGAAAGAGGGGAGGATGGCCTTGCTCTGCAGCAGAAATTGAGAGAGGAGTGGGAGCGTTGAAGGCGCTGCTGGACTCCAATATCCTGATTGATTATCTCAATGGGGTGGAAGAGGCGAAAAGGGAAATTGAGCGATACCGCGCCCCGATGATCAGTTCCATCACATGGATGGAGGTGATGGCTGGGGCGATAGAGGATGAAGAGCCCGTTGTTCGCGGTTTTCTCTCTCGCTTTGTGCAGATTCCTGTGGATGATCGGGTGGCTGAGCGAGCTGTTCAGATTCGAAGAGACCGGAGAGTCCGATTGCCGGATGCGATTATTTGGGCCTCTGCACAGGTGCATGATGCCTTGTTGGTCAGTCGCAATTGCAAGGATTTTCCCGAGAGTGCTCCAGACGTTCGTATCCCCTATATGGTGTGATTAAGGAACCTCTTTGAAACCACCTTCCATACTTCAGAGCTGATCAACAAGCAGGTATTGCTGGTGTTTAATCTCCTTATCCAGAACGGCAGGACATTGAGCGGGAAAATTGGGTAGAATACGCCGTTTTCCATTTTGAGGCACTCACCCATGTCGGATATCAAGAAAGTCGTACTCGCCTACTCGGGCGGCCTGGATACCTCTATCATTCTCAAGTGGTTGGAGGATGTTTACGGTTGTGAAGTGGTCACCTTTACCGCCGATATCGGTCAGGGAGAGGAGGTGGAGCCCGCTCGCGCCAAGGCGGAGGCGATGGGGGTGAAGGAGATCTATATCGATGATCTGCGTGAAGAGTATGCGCGCGACTTTGTCTTTCCGATGTTCCGTGCCAATGCGATCTATGAGGGTGAGTATCTGCTCGGTACCTCGATCGCCCGCCCGCTGATTTCCAAGCGTCTGGTCGAGATCGCCAGAGAGACCGGTGCCGATGCGATTGCCCACGGTGCGACCGGCAAGGGCAATGATCAGGTGCGCTTTGAATTGGGAGCATACGCCTTGATGCCGGATGTGAAGATCATCGCCCCATGGCGTGAGTGGGACCTCAACTCCCGCGCCAAGCTGATGGCCTATGCCGAAGAGCATGACATTCCGGTCGATTTTGCCCAGCAAGGGAAGAAGTCTCCCTACTCGATGGATGCCAACCTGCTCCATATCTCCTATGAGGGAGATATCCTTGAAGACCCCTATGCAGAACCGGAGGAGGAGATGTGGCGCTGGAGTGTCTCCCCGGAGAATGCGCCGAATGAGCCCACCTATATCGAGATTGATTTCGAGAATGGTGACCCGGTTGCGATCGATGGCGAGGCGATGAGCCCCGCTACGGTGATGGAGACCCTGAACAAGCTGGGTGGCGAGAACGGTATCGGTCGTGATGACATCGTCGAGAACCGCTATGTGGGGATGAAGTCACGTGGCTGCTACGAGACCCCAGGAGGCACCATTCTGCTGAAGGCACACCGTGCGATGGAGTCGCTGACTCTGGATCGTGATGCGGCTCACCTGAAGGATGAGATGATGCCGCGCTACGCCGAGCTGATCTACAATGGCTACTGGTGGTCTCCAGAGCGTGAGATGCTGCAGGCGGCGATTGACCAGACTCAGAAGGTGGTCAATGGTACGGTACGACTGAAGCTCTACAAGGGCAATGTGATTGTGGTGGGGCGCAAGTCGGATACCAACAGTCTCTTCAATGAGGAGATCGCCACCTTTGAAGAGGATGATGGCGCCTACGACCAGAAGGATGCGGCCGGCTTTATCCGCCTCAACTCCCTGCGCCTGCGGATTGGGGCCAAGCAGGGTAGCTAGGCAAAAAACCTTGTGATGGAACCCTCTGTCAAAACGGTGTTTGGGCTGCCGGCCCACTTCTTCGCCTTTGGCTTTGGTTCCGGTCTGGCCCCGTTTGCGCCCGGTACCTTCGGTACTGCGGCCGCAATACCGCTCTATCTGCTGATACAGCCACTCTCACTGCCGATCTATCTGGCTGTGGTGGTGGCTGCATTTGTGTTTGGGGTCTGGGTGTGTGATCAGGCGGGTAGTGACCTTGGAGTACACGACCACGGCGGCATTGTCTGGGATGAGTTTGTTGGCCTCTGGGTGACGATGATTGCGGCTCCTGCCGGTTGGGGGTGGGTAGCGGCTGGTTTCCTGCTGTTCCGCCTGTTCGATATCTGGAAGCCCTGGCCGATCCGCTGGGCCGACCAGCAGGTCTCCGGTGGTTTCGGAGTGATGCTGGATGATGTGATTGCCGGGGTTTATGCGCTGATCGTTCTACAGCTGCTGGCCCACTTTATCGTGGCAAGATGATGGTGGCGTTGAGCCCCCCCTCCGGGCGGTTCTTCAGCTTGAGGGTGCCGTCATGCGCCTCACACACCTTGCGCACAATCGACAGTCCCAGACCGATACCGCCGGTCTCACTGTTTCTGGAGTTATCCACACGGAAATAGGGATGGGTCACCTTCTCCAGTAGTCCCTCTTCAATGCCGGGACCGTTGTCCAGTACCTCAATCATCAGGTTGCGGTCATGGTCGTAGATGCGGACATCGATATGGTCGGCAAAGCGGAAGGCGTTGTTCAGCAGGTTCTGGATTGCCCGTTTCAACTCCAGCTTCTGGCAGAGGTAGGGCCAGCGGGCGTGTCCACGCAGGATAAAGAGGTGTCCCTGCTCTGCCATATCGCGCTGGATGGTGTGAATCACCTCGTTGATATCCGCGATGGTGGGCTCCTCATGGCGCTCTTCATCTCGCAGGTAGTTGAGTGAGCTCTCTACCAGCATCTCGATCTCTTTCAGATCGGCCAGACTCTTGTCTTTTGCCTTTCCCTTGAGGAAGGTGGAGGTGCGCAGCTGCAGGCGTGTCAGTGGGGTGCGGATGTCGTGCGAGATTGCGTTGAGCATCTGGATGCGGTTCTTGGTATTGAGCAGCAGGCGCTTCTCGCTGTTCTCCTGTCGTTTCTGGGCGGCGTTTTCTCGCACGATCTGGCGGTGAACCAGATAGAAGTAGAGGATGGAGACTGAAATGAGGAGCAGTATCTGCCCATAGGTGAGATGGAAGAGCGGGAGCTGGGCGTAGGTCTCGATCAGGAATGGCTGGCTCATTGAGTTGAGTCGAGATTGGTACTGTAGCGGAATGGAGTTGAATGATTGTTGTCCGAACAGAGGGCTGGTAGAGCGGCTGTCACAGAGCAGCTCTGCGCTCTGTGTGGCGGGGTCGTAGAGGGAGAGGGTGGTGGAGAGTGGCCCATCAAACGGTACCATCTTGCGGGGATCAATCAGCAGGGCGATGTGGATGTCGGAGTACCAGGGGAACAGTTCGTCTTCGAAGGAGATCGGTCTGCGCCCATTGCCGACCAGAAAGTAGTAGCGTTTTCCTTCAATATTGTAGGGAAGCGAACTCATTGGGTGGTTGCCGATGGTGGCGGTATCGATGGTAGTGTCCAGCGCCTGAAGCTGACGTGCATCGCTTCCCTGCAGCGTGTAGAAGCTCTCTCCTTTGGAACGGTAGAACATGATGGGGGAGATCTGGTCGGCATGGATGGCCGGTTCGGTGAAGAGCACATCGGCACCGTTGTGCTTTTCAAACTGCTCCAGCAGCTCATCAACCTCCTCAACCGGCAGGGTGGGAAATATGAGTACCGCCTCAATTTGAGGATGGGACTCGATCAATGAATCGACAATGGCGTAGAAGTGTTCCTGCTGGAACAGCTCTGTGGGACCGACCAGTTCGGAGAGGGTTTCCAGAATTACCTCGTTACTCTGGATGCTGTTCAATACACGGTTTTTGGCCTGGGTGGTGGCGACAAAAAAGGACTCCTTGTTGCCCAGATACTGTGTGGTGGTGATCCAGAAGAGTGCAGACAGCAGCATGACGGCCCACAGCAGCAGTGGTCCCCGATACTCTTTCCACTCCAGTTTCTGCATCAACATTGCCGGTTATGAGCTCTTTTTCAGTTCCGGATCGGCCGCCAGCTCTTCAGCCTGCTGGGCACGCAGCTCCAACTGTTCGTAGGCGGCCAGTGCCTCTTTGCGGTTGCGCTCCAGTGCTGCGGCCATCTTGTGCAGATCCTGACTGACGGCGCCCAGATCTCCCTTGGAGGGGAGGGCCTGCTTGGGGGGAGAGAAGTCTCCCGTGGCAATCTGGCGCATGGCACTGCGTAGTGCGATGAACACGGTGGTAAAGCGGTGGCTGAGAAAGAGCACCAGTAGTGTTGCCAGTAGCAGGGCAGCCCCTCCGGACCAGAGTGCCTGAATGAAGATCTGTTCACGGGTATCGAGAATTGGTTGGGCGGAAAGGGTAATGGAGACCGATCCCAGATAATTGTCCTGTATCGGGCTGTTGTCAGAGCGGTTGATGTTGATGATTGAAGAGTAGATCGGAGCGGAGAAGGTGAGCTGGAGATCCAGCTCCAGTTCTGGACTGAGTGGCTGTAGATGACGTTCTCCGACCTGGCTCAGCAGGTGGTACTGGTTGTCATAGACCTCGATCTGCAGGATGTCGGACTGCTGGATGCTCTTCTGCAGCAGCCGGTTGAGGGGCTCCATGTCGCGGGAGAAGAGGGCAAATTCGCAACTGGGGGCGATCTGGTTGACCAGCATCTGTCCATGGCGTTGGTGGGCCTCGGAGAGTGTCTCCCAGCTGGTGTATACGGTGTTGATGGTGAGTGCAACCCAGGTCAGCAGTGCCGGTATTGTCCCCAGAAAGATGATTTGATAGCGGAAAGACCAGTTGTTCATGGTTGCTTGGGTTGAAGCTCGGTATCCAAAAGGCAGAAGTATAGTGGGGAGTTGCCTTGCAGGTGAAGAGAAGATGCGGGGAGAGACGGCCTGTTACCTGTCAGATATCAGTGCTGGCCTTGATCGGGTTGATCTTGGCTGAGAGGATGTACCCTTCGTTGCGGATGGTTTGGATGATGCTGCCATCATGGTCGCCCAGTCGGCTGCGCAGACGGCTGATCTGTACATCCACTGCACGGGCAGAGATCACCGCCTTCTTGCCGATCACCCCTTCAGAGAGTCTCTTGCGAGAGAGAGGGCGGTTGGGGTTGTTGAGGAAGAGAGAGAGCAGCTTGAACTCCGCACTGGTCAACGAGATGCGCTGTTTGTCCTTGCGGACGATGGTGCGCTCCGGCATCAGCAGGGTGTAGCCTCCAAACTGCAGGCTCTGCTGGAAATCGGCCAGCTTGTCGACACAGTTGACGCGACGGAAGATGGCATGGATGCGGGCCAGCAGCTCCTCCGCCTCAAATGGTTTGGTCAGATAGTCATCGGCCCCCCTCTCCAGTCCGGCGATGCGGTCACTGGGTTCGACGCGGGCGGAGATCATCAGAATGGGAATGGAGCTCTCCTTGCGCAGGGACTCTGCAATCGAGAGACCATCCTCTCCCGGTAGCATCACGTCAAGGATGATCAGTGCAATGTTCTCTTGTTCAAGAATCCTGCGTGCCGCCTTCCCTTCAGCAGCCACGGAGACATTGGGGAATCCGTTGTCGATCAAGAACTGTCGTGTCAGGTCCCGGATCTCGGCATCATCATCAACAATAAGCAGGTGTTCTGGCTGATCCATGCGATCGATTATAGTGAATCGATCTGTAAAAGTGTGTTACGAAATGTTACAAGCACAGCGTCTGATCAGTTGAGAATCTGGTCTAGTCGGAGCTCTATTTTGTTGCCTTCCCCGGTGGTTGCGATCAGGTACTCTCCCTCCTTGCGGGTGATCAGATCAATGGGCAGTAGCGTCTCTTGTTGTGTTTGCTGGCTGCCGTCAAGCCAGCGCAACGGTAGTGGAGCACGGCGCATGATCGCCAGCTCGTACTCGCTGTGTTGTGCGCAGGAGATGGGCTTATAGGGTGAAATCACTGCAGCAGAGGAACTCAAGCAGTGCCTTCTGGGCGTGGAGGCGGTTCTCGGCCTCATCCCAGACCACGCTTTGAGGGCCATCCATGACGCCTGCACTGACCTCTTCGCCACGGTGGGCAGGCAGACAGTGCATGAACAGGGCATCCTTGGCGGCGTGGGCCATCAATGCCTCATTGACCTGATAGGGTTGGAAGATCTTGTTACGGGCATCGCTCTCCTCCTCCTGTCCCATGCTGGCCCAGACATCAGTGACCACCAGATCAGCCCCTTTGACGGCTTCGACTGGATCCCGCATCAGAGTGATGTTGGATCGGGTGGCCTCAATGACCTTCTCCTTGGGTTCATACCCTTCTGGAGTGGCAATGTTGAGATGGAAGCCAAAACGCAGTGCGGCATTCATGTAGGAGTGGCACATGTTATTGCCGTCACCGATCCAGGCAACGCTCTTGCCACGGATGGATCCGCGATGCTCCATATAGGTCTGCATGTCGGCCAGCAGCTGGCAGGGGTGGTAGTCGTCGGTCAGTGCATTGATCACCGGTACCGAGGAGTAGTTGGCGAAACGTTCCACATTTTCGTGGTCAAAGGTGCGAATCATCACCACGTCGACCATGCTGGAGAGTACCCGTGCACTGTCCTCAATCGGCTCCCCACGTCCCAGCTGGGTGTCTCGTGGGGAGAGAAAGATGGCGCTGCCGCCAAACTGTGCCATGCCGGCCTCGAAGGAGACGCGGGTGCGGGTGGAGGATTTCTCGAAAATCATCCCCAGTACCCGGTTCTTCATTGGTTCGTAGAGTTCACCTGCCATGCGCATCTGCTTCAGCTCATTGGCGCGTACCAGAAGCTTGTCCAGTTCCTCGCTGGAGAAATCCAGCAGGGTCAGGAAGTGTCGTATCGTACTCATCCTCTATCTCTCCTCCTCTTCAACACTCCACTGCTGGATCAGATCACTGACCTGATCGATGATCTGATCTGCCTCCTCATTACTGAGGATCAGCGGAGGCAGCAGTCGTACCACGGAATCGGCTGTCACATTGATTAACAGCTTCTTCTCTTCCAGTGCCTGTTGTACCAGTGGCATGCAGGGGCGATCCAGTTCGATGCCGATCATCAACCCCTGTACACGGATCTGCTGTACGGTGCCGTTGTCGGCCAGCTTCTCTGCCAGCCCCTGTCGGATGCGCTCTCCCAATGTGGCGGCTCGTGCAACCAGATTCTCATTGGTAATGGTGTTGATTACCGCCAGTGCAGCACGGGTTACCAGCGGGTTGCCACCGAAGGTGGAGCCGTGCATACCCGGCTGAAATAGTGTGGCGGCCTCGCCACGTGCCAGACAGGCCCCGATGGGGAGGCCGTTGCCCAGCCCCTTGGCCAGTGTCATCACATCCGGTGTGATGTCGGTGTGCTGGAAACCGAACCATTGGCCGGTGCGCCCCATTCCGGTCTGAATCTCATCCAGCATCATCAGCCAGCCCTGCCGGTCACAGAGGGTACGGATCTGTTTCAGGTAGTCGCTGTCTGGAATCTGGATGCCACCTTCACCCTGTACCGGTTCCACCAGAATCGCCGCCACCTCCCTGGCGTGGGTTGCGATATCCTCCAGTGCCTCCATATCGTTGTAGGGGGCGCGGATAAAGCCGGAGACCAGTGGTTCAAAACCGGCCTGTACCTTGCGGTTGCCGGTTGCGCTCAGGGTTGCCAGGGTGCGACCATGGAAGCTGCTCTTGACGACGATGATTGCTGGATTCTCAATGCCTTTGCGATGACCATGCAGGCGAGCGAGCTTGATTGCAGCCTCGTTGGCCTCGGCACCGGAGTTGCTGAAGAAGATGTTCTCCATGCCGGAGAGTTCGCAGAGACGGTCCGCCAGTTCTTGCTGATGGGGAATGCCGTAGAGATTGGAGGTGTGTAGCAGGGTGCCCGCCTGATCGCAGATCGCCTTGGTGACTGCCGGATGGCTATGACCCAATCCGCAGACGGCGATGCCGCTGAGGGCATCCAGATAGCGTGCTCCATTCTCATCTTCCAGCCATGCTCCAGAGCCTTTGACAAAGGAGACTGGCAGTCGCCCGTAGGTGGGCATTATGGTGTTACTACTCATCGCTGAAATGTTGATATCCGAAAAATAAAAAAACGGCAGCCTCAAAGTGATGCTGCCGATCAATTGAGCAGTTATTGTAACGATTGTTCGGGGTTTCGCAAGTTTCTGGAAATGGAGGGGAAATCGGACTATTTATAGTTATATTCTATGGTATGCTCATTCGGTTTTATAAGGAACAATATAAATAAGAGTCATTTTGCTCGATGGTGAGGATTCAAAGTTGATGCGCAAGATTAAGATGATGGAAGTGGCACCAGGGATCAGCTGGATCGAGGTGCCAGAGATTGATCTGCGGGTACTGTGTGGTTGTCCGGCAGACAGCGTTAAACATCTGATGAAGCGTGGGCTGATTGTCTTTACCGAGCAGGATGGAGTGAAGTACGAATTGGGCCCCAACGCGATCCTGCTCTCCGATGTGTTGCTGCAGAATGGCGAGTTCTCCAACCTGGCCGAGTTCCCGGTGCTGCAGATGCTCTACCGTCAGGGGATGATCATTCCCGGCCATCCCAACAATAATGGGCAGAAGCCGCTGCTGATCGGTTTGGAGGATCAGGTAGAGGCGCAGATGCAGTATATCTACCGTGGCAACTATGGACTGGTCTCCAGGGAGGAGATTCTGGAGACCGGAGTGGATGAGGCCACGGCCGATGAGCTGATGGCGATGAAGCTCCGTTTTGCCTTTGGCAGTATTCGTCCAACCGAGGATCTGCTGGACACCCGTGTAATAGATGACAATACAGATACAGTAGAGATCATGAATGGGGTCTCGATTCGACGTTTGGAGCAGAATGTCTATGAGTTCTCCTATCAGGGAGAGAGCGCCAGAGTGGATCTCAATCTGCCGGAGGGGAGGGGGTATGAGGTACCCTATCCGCTCGACTTCCATAATGTGAAGCGTGGCTACTTCTCGGTACTCCACTCCGGGCAGGGAGATGGTTGGGACCCGCGTCGCCCCAGCATGTCATCGATCCTGATGTTCCAGGGCAAGGTCTACCTGATCGATGTGGGCCCCAATGTGCATGAGAATCTGGAGGCGCTGGGGATCAGCCTGAATGAGATTCATGGTCTGTTCCATACCCACTGCCATGATGATCACTTTGGTGGACTGGCGACACTGGCCCGCTCCGGCCACCGTATCGAGTACTATGCCACTCCGCTGGTGCGTGCCTCGGTCACCAAGAAGCTCTGCGCACTGCTCTCGGTGGAGGAGTCCTTCTTCGAGAAGTGTTTCAGCATCAACGATATGGTCGAGGATGAGTGGAACAATATCGATGGACTGGAGGTGCGCCCGATCTTCTCTCCCCATCCGGTGGAGACCACCATCATGCGGTTCCGCTCCCTGTGGGAGGATGGCTACCACACCTATGCCCACTATGCCGATATTGCCGCCTTCAGTGTGGTCGACGGCATGCTGGAGGAGGAGGGCAGGCCGGGTCTCAAGGCGGAGACCATCGAGAAGGTGAAGCGTGACTATCTGGAGCCGGCCAATACCAAGAAGATCGATATCGGTGGGGGTATGATCCACGGCGATATTGAGGACTTTGCCTCGGATGAGTCGGATCGGATCGTCCTCTCTCACACCGCAGTTCCCTATACCGATCGTCAGAAGGAGATTGGCTCCGGTGCGCCGTTTGGTGCAGTGGATGATCTGATTCCGATCTATCAGGACTATGCATGGCGCTTTGCCATCGAGTACCTGCGCTCCTACTTCCCCTCCGCATCGGATTACTACATGCGGATTCTGCTCAATAACAAGGTGGAGCTGTTCAATCCGGAGTCGATCATTCTCAAGGAGGGGGGGATCAATAGTGAGATCTATCTGACCCTGACCGGTAACGTGGAGATGTTGAGTGCAGAGGATGGGGTCAACTGTGTGCTCTATGCCGGTACCTTTATCGGAGAGACCTCCGGTCTGCACAAGAGACCATCGGCCTATACCTATCGTAGTACCAATTTTGTACAGGCACTGCGAATTCCCAGTTCACTCTTTACCGTTTTTGTGAAGCAGAATGACCTCTATGACGAGCTGGAGGAGATTGAGGGGCGCCGTGAGCTGCTTAACCGCATGCCACTCTTCAGTGAGGCGATCTCCTATGCGCTGAAGAACAATATCGCCCAATCGATGGAGATGGGAGAGTGTGCCGCTGGTGAGATGATAAGTAATGAAGAGGATGCGCTCTATGTTATTGCCTCGGGTGAGCTGGTGGCGACGGAAGATGAAAACCTGAAACTCGTCTCAGCAGATTATTTTGGTGAGGCCTGTGCGATTCTGGAGAGTGAGGCGGTGGGGCAGCGCAGTTTCCGTGCGGTAGAGGATGTCATCTATTACAGGATTCCGAGTGAGCTATTGCGTGAGAGCCCAATTCTGCTGTGGAATGTAATGGAAGACTGCGAGAAGATGAAGTGATCTCCTGATTCCTCTGGGTAGACATCCCTCCAACCAGACGGTACCGTCTGCACCTTATGGATGCGGTTGAGCTGACAATATTTTCCAGCCGGATTGAGGCGGTGTGTGACGAGATGGGGGCGGTGTTGCGGCGCTCCGCATTCTCCCCCAATATCCGGGATCGCCTCGATTACTCCTGTGCGATCTTTGATGCCAATGGTGAATTGTGCGCACAGGCGGCCCATATTCCGGTGCACCTTGGCAGCATGGCCTTTGCGATGAGGGATGTGGTAGCGGAGATGAGCTGGTCTGAAGGGGATCTGGTGATCCTCAATGATCCATTTCTTGGCGGGACCCATCTGCCCGATATCACCATGATCTCTCCATTGCTGATTGAGGGAGAGCTGCTCGGCTTTGTGGTCAACCGTGCCCACCATGCCGACATCGGGGCCGATACCCCCGGTTCGATGCCGGTCTCCAGTCGACTGGAGCAGGAGGGGGTGGTGATTCCGCCGACCTATCTGCTGCGCAATGACCGGATCGAGCACACCTTCTATCAGAAGCTGTTGGGACAGTTACGCAACCCAATCCTCTCTCAAGGGGATTTTGAGGCGCAGATCAGCGCCAATCGTGCAGGGCTAAGGCGTTTGCAGAGCTGGATTGGAGAGTTGGGGGTGGCCCGTTATCGTCAGGGGCTGGATGCACTCAACCGCTATGCGGAGCGTCTTGCTGCAGAGGCGTTACAACAGATCCCCGATGGCTGTTATCGCTTTGAGGATGTAATGGAGGATGATGGTCAGGGGCATGGTCCACTGCCGATTCGGGTAGAGATTGAGGTGAATCAGGGGCGGATTGGGGTCGATTTTTCCGGTACGGCGGAACAGACACCGGGGAACGTCAACTGTCCCCTCTCGGTTGCTGCTGCGGGCGTCTACTACCTGTTTCGCTCCCTGATGCCTCCGCAGACACCGGCTGCAGCGGGCAGCTTCCGTGCAATCGATATTACTGCACCACAAGGTTCACTGCTCAATGCCAACCGTCCGGCGGCGGTAGCGGCGGGCAATGTGGAGACCAGCACCCGTGTGGTGGATGTGGTGATGGGGGCACTGGCGCAAGCGATTCCACAGCGGATGGCGGCCGCCAGTCACGGTTCGATGAACAATCTGGCAATGGGTGGAGAGTGGAATGGTGGCCATTGGGACTATTACGAGACCATTGGTGGAGGGATGGGGGGACATGCTCAGGGAGAGGGACTCTCTGCACGGCAGACCCATATGACCAATACCCTCAACACCCCGATTGAGGTGCTGGAGATGACCACTCCGCTACGGGTAACCGAGTATCGGGTCCGTCGAGGTTCCGGGGGGAGTGGCCAATCTGCAGGGGGAGCGGGGATTGTGCGTGGTGTCGAATTTCAGCAACCAGCCACCGTGACCCTGTTGACGGAACGGCGCAGTGTCAGCCCCTGGGGGTTGCAGGGGGGGGGCGGTGGAGCGGCAGGAGAGAACCGGCTGAATGGTCGGTTGTTACCCGCAAAATGTACCGTGGAGGTCAAGGCGGGAGAGCAACTGACGATAAAAACTCCTGGAGGTGGAGGATTTGGGCACGGAACTTGAAAAGAGTGATCCACAAGATAAGAGATCCTGCCAAAGTGTCATTTTTTTGTCTGACCCGGTAGCAGGATGCCCAGAAGCAAACAGAGAGCGAAAGCGAGAATAGCATGGCAGCACAATTAAAGAAGTTTTCAACCAATGAGATTGTCTTCAAGCAGGGGATGCGTGGAGAGTGGGCTGGCGTGATTCGTCAGGGGCTGGTTGAGGTCTATATTGAGCAGAAGGATGGAGAGCAACTGGTACTGGCCGAACTGGGAAAGGGGGAGGTCTTTGGTGAGTTGGCGATTCTCTCTGCTGATGACAAGCGTACTGCCACCATCCGCGCCAAGGAGTACACCGAGATCATGCAGGTGACCCGAAAGGATGTAAATATGATGCTCGGCAAGGTGCCGCCGATCTTCCGTGCCATCGTGCTTAGCTTGATCCGCCGTATGCAGCGGATGCTGCACGAAAAGCAGTAACCGGTAGTGAATCGATGGGGAGGGGAAGGCTCTTGGGATGGAGGCTTCCCCTTTTTCGTTTGAGTGGTTGTGGATTGCATGGGTTGTTGTAACTATTTGTATGTTAATGGAATTGTTGGGTGGCATGGTTTATGCTTTTCAGTGTTGTGATGATAACTGTGTCATAAAACCATCATCTGTTTGTGAGCCGTTCAAGAGAATAAGTTAGAGGGTAAGCGTAATGTCATTAGGAACGATAGCCGGTATTTTGGGAGGATTTGGCCTCTTCTTGTGGGCGATTTTCGCCAATACGGACAACCCCGCCATCTTCCTCAGTGTGTCGAGTCTGGCGATGGTGGCTGGTGGTGCGATTGCAGGTTCCTACATGTCTTTCCAGCCGCTCTATGTAAACCGAGCCTTCAAGGCGATGATTGCGCAGTTTCAGCCCACTACAGTGACCTTCTTTACCCTGATGGCCGATGTAGAGCGGATGATTGGCTGGGCCAAGACGGTTCAGACTCAGGGAGTGGTTGCACTGGAGCAGGAGATGGGAAGTGATACCTCCGATCCATTTGTCGCGGTTGGGGGCAAGTTTGTGCTTTCCAACTACAAGGGGGAGGAGCTGCGTGAACTGCTGGAGACGGCGAATGAAACCTCCTTCCAGCGTAATACCATTCAGGTGGGTATTCTGAAGAAGATGGCCACCCTCTCTCCCGCCTACGGCATGATCGGAACACTGGTTGGTCTGGTGATCATGCTCGGTAACATGGGTGGTGATCCGGCGGCACTCGGTGCCGGTATGGCGGTTGCGATGTTGACCACCCTCTATGGTGTAATCTTTGCAC
>CAYFOU010000058.1:0-13950 GCA_964344805.1 uncultured Piscirickettsiaceae bacterium
TGTTAATATTGTGAGAAGGTGGAGTGTAGGGATGGAGCGGTGGAGTGTCCGAGAAATTGATGAATAATTCGGTACTGCTGGTCGATGACGATCCGGGTGTGCTGGATGCCTATCAGACCATACTGAGTGGAGGCTCCATCTCTGAAGAGTGGGCAGCAGAGGCCGAGAGGCTGCTGGCTGGCTCGGAGCAGGATCGTGTACCGGATGCCGAGCTTGAGTACAAGCTGATCGTTGCCAATAACGGCTATCGGGCGGTCCAGCTCCATGCCGAGGCACTTTCCAGGGGAGAGCTGGTTGCGGTTGCACTGGTCGATATGCGGATGCCGCCGGGGATCAGTGGTCTGGAGACGGCGATCAAGCTGCGCAAGCAGGACCCCAACATCTATATCGTCATCATCACCGCCTACAGTGATTATGAGATCGATGAGATTCAGGCGGCTCTGAAGCATGACTTTATTCTGCTGGGCAAGCCGGTTGAACCGGAGGAGTTTCGTCAGATTACCCGCAATGCGGTGATCTCCTATCACCGTTTTATCCACCTGAAACATCCGGTCCACTTTCCACTTGGAGAGCGGGAAGAGGAGGGGGAGCAGAGTGCCGGCAAGGTGCTGGTGGTCGATAATGATTCGGTTACGCGCCAATACTGCGCCACGTTGCTGGAGAAGCAGTGCAACTATCAGGTGTTTCTGGCGGAAAATGGTGAGGACGCGCTGAACCAGATTGTCGATATCGATCCCGATCTGGTGCTGATGGATGTGATGATGCCCGGTCTCGATGGATATGAGACCTGTATTCGCATCAAGTCCAACCCCGATCTCAGTGCCATCCCGGTGATCTTTATCACTGCCAGGGGAGAGGAGAAGGATGTGATTCGCGGCTTCCATGTTGGAGGTGCCGATTATGTGACCAAGCCCTTTTCACAGGAGATCCTGCTGGCGCGTGTCACCACACACCTGAGCCAGTACCGCAACTATCGCAAGGGAGAGGCGCTCTCCAGAAGTCGTCTGCTCAAGGTGATGCGTTCGCTCAATGAGGGGATGGTGGTCACCGACCGTCTGGGCAGAATCACCGAGGTCAACAGCGTGGTGGAACGAATGACCCGAACCCCACGCAGGCAGTTGCTGGGGCGTTCGGTCTCCTCGCTGTTTGTAGAGCGGGTGCGGGAAGAGCAGAAGTTCTCGTTCCGTGAGGAGATGCTGCAGCAGGTGCAGCGACAGTTGCAGAAATTGATTGAGCTGCGTCCACTCTATTTCAACCAATTGGTGGATGATGCACCGATCAGTATCGTTGAAGTGATGCCGGAGAGTCGTGCCATTGTGAGCGCCAACCATCGCATGTTGCAGCTGCTGAAGATGGAGGCCGATGCGGTGGTTGGGCAGTCGGTGAATGATCTGCTTCTCGGGCTCTCCTTCCCCTGTCCGCAGGAGGTATACGGTATCGAGATTTCGCTTACCCTGCAGCGTCCGGAGGGAAATGTCTCTGCCGGTATGGTGCAGGTGGCCTGCTTTCCGCTCCACTACCGGGGAGGAGAGCAGCGCACCATGGTGCTGATCCGTCAGGAGCGTGATGAGCTGGATTGGGCTGTGGTTCGGCTGACCGCCTTTGGTCAGCTGTTTGACCATCAGCAGCAGAGTCGTGAATGGGGGTTGAAGCAGCAGGGGGGGGGAGTCTTCCCGGTGCTGCTGCAGGGGGGGGTCTATCGTGATGAGTACCACCATGTTGAGGGCGGTGTACTGACGCTGATGGATCTGCGTGACCGCAAACAGAATGAATCGAAGGAGCAGTTTGCCGCATTCCAGGCCGGTGTGGCGGAGATGTCCGCCAATATCCTCCACAATATCGGCAACTCGGTGCAGGGAATCAGTACCGGGGTCAGCCAGATGAAGTTGCAGTACCAGCACTACCAGAAGCTGATCTCCAGTCTGGAGGCCTTCAACCGGGCCGAAATGTCGTCTGAGGAGCGTATCCAGAGGCAGGATGAGCTGCTGCGGGTGTTGCCGGAGACCCTGCGCAAGATTGTCGAGGAGAATGGCAACAGCTACAGTGATCTTACCTCGGTAGAGATGGTGGATCACGGTATCCGCCACATCTCCGAAATTATCCAGCTCCATCGTCAGGGATTCAAGATGGACCTGCAGGCGGTGGAGACCAACCTCTACCAGCTGCTTGATGATGCCCTGATGTTGACTGGAGACCGCTTCAGCAGACAGGGAATCAAGCTGGTAAAAGAGCTGAGACTGGAAGATACCCACCTCTCGGTACCGAGAAATCAGCTGTTACAGGCGTTGATCAATCTGCTGATCAATGCCTCTGATGCCGTAGCGGCCCGTTACCCGGAAGGGGGGGCAGGTCGTGTTATTATTCGTATGCAGCAACTGGAACGCGAACAGCAACTCTGGTTGCTGGTTGAGGTTGAGGATAACGGGATCGGTATTGCCGAGGAGGAGCGTTGCAAAATGCTCGATCTTGGATATTCAACCAAGAAGCGGGGGAGTGGATTTGGCCTGCATGCGACTGCCAACTTCCTGCGTACACTGGATGGAGAGGTAGTGGTAAAGAGCGAGGGAGCCGAGAAGGGAGCAACCATCGCGCTGACATTCCCGATTCAGTAGGGTGAATAAGAAAAAATTGAGAAAATCGAATGGAAAAGAGCCGTTATCGTCTGCTGGCGATCGATGATAACACCAAAGTACTGGATGCCTACACCACCCTCTTTCATCAAGACGAGGGGTTGATGGAGTCCATTCTCGCGCTTTCCGGTGTCTCGCCGAACAGCATTGAGGAGGATGACGAAGAGTTCGAGTTTGAGGTTGAGTGCCGGGAGAGTGGTCAGCTGGGGGTTGAGCTGGTGCGTCAGGCGCTGGTCGACGACGACCCATTTGCTGTGATCTTTCTCGATATGCGCATGCCCAATGGCTGGAGTGGGCTGGAGACTGCGGTGCAGATTCGCAAGCTGGATGAGCATGTGCGTATCGTGCTGGTATCGGCCTATACCGATTACACTCTGAAGGAGATCCGTAGCGAGATTGGCCCCCGTTTTGTTTTCCACAGCAAGCCATGGAGCGATGATGAGCTGAAGCAGCTCACCCGCTTGCTGGTCAGTGACTGGGGCTATGAGCGTGAGCTGCGGCAGGTGCAGCGGCAGCTGGAAGATGCCACCGAAGAGGCGGTACGAGCCAACCGCTCCAAGGACCAGTTCCTTGCCTCGATGAGCCATGAGTTGCGCACCCCGTTGACCGCGATGCTGGGGTATGGAGAGCTGCTGCAGGATACCGTGCTGGAACAGGAGCAGCGTGCCCTGTTAAAGAGCATGCAGGTTTCGGGCAGTACCCTGCTCTATCTGCTGAATGATATTCTTGACCTCTCCAAGATTTCAGCCGGAAAATTCGAGATTGATAACACCCTGTTTGACCTCGCTACCATGGTGCGTGAGGTGGAGCAGATCTTTGCGGTACGTGCCGAGAGTCAGGGATTGCGCTTTGAGGTCATTCGTTCCGGTAGTGGGAGAGAGTTCTCCCACATGCTGCTGGGGGACAGCAAGCGTATCGGGCAGATTCTGATCAACCTGATCGGCAATGCGATCAAGTTCACCCGCGATGGTTTTGTCCACCTGGAGGTCTACAGTGAGCAGAAGAAGCTCCACCTCAAGGTGGTGGATAGTGGGATCGGTATGGGGCCTGAGGTGATCGAACGCCTCTTCAAACCCTTTGAGCAGGCGGACCGCTCCATCTCTGGACGCTTTGGCGGTACCGGATTGGGGCTCCATATCTCCCATACACTGGCCAGGCTGATGGGAGGAGAGATCACGGTAGAGAGTGAGCAGGGCAAGGGCTCCACCTTCGAAGTGGTGGTTCCGCTGGTGATGGGACAGCCGATCAAGGTGCGGCATAGTGATGAGCAGGGAGAGGCGGGGGCGCAGCAGTTTGAGGGGCAGGTGTTGGTTGCCGAGGATACCCCCGAACTGCAGCTGCTGATTCGCAAGCTGATTGAACCGACCGGGGCGCAGGTGGATATTGCCGAGAATGGAGAGCAGGCCTTCCAGCGGGCGATGGCGCAGCCCTACGATCTGATCTTTATGGATATGCAGATGCCGGTGATGGATGGACTGGAGGCGACCCGCCTGCTGCGCAGCAGTCTCAACAAGACCCCGGTGGTGGCGTTGACCGCCAACGTGATGCAGCATCAGCGAGAGGCCTTTGAAGAGGCTGGGTGTAACGGCTTCCTCTCCAAGCCGATCAAGCGCAAGCTGTTGATGGAGGCGCTGGCGCAGTATCTGACTGCCGTGGAAGGGGAGGAGAGTGGTCATCAGGTGATTGAAGTGGCCGCCACCAAGGTGGCCACCCCGGAGCGGATGAACGAGATTGATGATGAGCTGCGGGCACTCTTCTTCGAGCGGGTCAAGGAGTTGAAGCAGGAGTTGATCGAGGTCCGTGAGCTGGGAGAGCTGAAGGAGATTCGGGCACTGGTACACAATATCAAGGGGAGTATCAGCTCGTTTGGCTATATGGATGTCTACGAGACCGCAGCAGAGGCAGAGCAGAGGATCGATGAAGAGGATGATGAGGCGGCCAATCGATTAATGGATTTGCTGAACGGACAATTAGCCGATATTCTTCACCCATGAATTTGCGCACCGTACTACTGGTCGATGATGAACAGCAGATTCTCGATACCTATCGAGTAATTCTCTCTGGCGAGGAGAGTGATGATGGCCTTGATGAGCTGGCCGCGATGGTGGGGCTGGATGAGGAGGAGAGCGACTCCTTGCTGAACAAGGAGGTGTTCCGGCTGCTGGAGGCGACCCAGGGTGAAGAGGCGCTGGAGAAGCAGCGTCATGCCATTGCGGCGGGGCATGCCCCTGCGGTAGCGCTGGTCGATATGCGCATGCCGCCTGGTATCAATGGTCTGGAGACCGCGATCCGGCTGCGTCAGCAGGACCCCTCGATCTATATCATCATTATTACCGCCTACAGTGATGTAGAGAGCAACACCATTCAGCTGGCGCTGCAGCATGACTTCATCTTCCTGAAGAAGCCGGTGATTCCGGAAGAGCTCTATCAGATCGTGCTCAATGCCGCCAATGCCTACCAGTCTGCGGTCAGCAATACTTTGAAGAAGGAGCTTGATCCACCGCTCTATCTCGATCACCTGACCCAGCAGCAGGTACTGCTGGTGGATGATGAGCCGATGATGCTGAAGCTGGCGGAGGCGATTCTGGTGCAGTATCTGCAGGTCAAGGTGATTACCGCCTCCACCGGGCAGGAGGCGCTGCAGTTGGCCCATGCGCTGCTGCCCGATCTGATTCTGCTTGACGTGAAGATGACCGGGATGGATGGCTATACCGTCTGCCGCGCACTGAAGACAGCGGAAGATACCAAGGATATTCCGGTGATGTTCCTCACTGCACAGAGTGGAGATGATCAGGTGCTGGAGGGGTTCAACGCCGGGGCGGTGGACTATATCTCCAAGCCCTTCTCCAAGCCGATTCTGGTGGCGCGCGTTTCCACCCATCTCAACCTCTATCGCAACAGTCGACGGCTGAAGATGCTCTCCAACACCGACACCCTGACCGATCTGCCCAACCGTGCGGCGTTCCAGACCTATCTGGAGATGCGGCTGCGCGACGCCCATGCGGCAGGGACTGATCAGCAGGATGACGGCATGGTGGGGGAGAATGGCCACTTTGCCCTGCTCTTTATCGACCTTGACCACTTCAAGCCGGTTAATGATGAACTGGGGCATGAGGTGGGCGATCAATTGCTGCAGGCGGTAGCGGAGCGTCTGCGCAAGAATGTGCGTGAGGTCGATCTGCTGGCCCGCATCGGAGGAGATGAATTTGTATTGATGATGGGGGGCAAGGCGAGTCTGGATCAGGTGGCGCTGGTGGCCGACAAGATGGTCGACCTGCTCTGCCAGCCCTTCCGGCTGGAGGAGCATACGGTGCAGATCGGGGCCAGTATCGGTAGTGCCCGCTTCCCCGATGATGCGGCCGATGGCGAGATGTTGTTGCGTAATGCCGATATGGCGATGTACGAGGCGAAGGCCAAGGGGCGCAGCTGTCACGTCTCCTTCTCCAAGGAGTTTGAGGTACTGGCGAGCCGCAGAGATCGTTTGGCTGCTGAGCTGCGCATCGCGATTGAAGAGGATCAGCTGCAGCTGATCTTCCAGCCCCGTCTGGAGCTGCAGAGTCGACAGATTGTCGGTGTCGATGCACTGCTGCGCTGGAACCATCCCAAACAGGGGGTGGTAGAGGCAGATGAGTTCATTGATGTGCTGATGGAGGGGCGTCTGGGGGAGATGGCGGAGCACTGGACCCTGAAGACCGCCTGTCAGCAGCTAAAGCAGTGGAATGACCGCTGTGGCTGCTCCTTCCCGATCACCATCAACCTCTCCGAAGAGCGTTTCAGTGAAGCGGAGCTGGGTCGCCATATCGAGAGTGCGGCGACAGAGGCGGGGCTCTCACTCGATATGCTCGAGCGTCTGGTGCTCGATATCAGTGAAGAGGCATTGATGAAGCAGTCGGATCAGGCGCTGCAGCAGCTGGAGCGCCTGCAGAAGATCGGCGCACAGATCATGCTCGACAACTTCGGTTCGGGGCGCTCATCGATCCCCTATCTGCAGCGTTTTTCGCTCAATGCGATCAAGCTGGATCGTCAACTGATTCAGAAAATTGGAGATCCAGAGGCCGATCAGGTGCTGATGGCGGCGCTCCGTCTGGTCAGTGCGCTGGGATATATTGCTATCGCGGAAGGGATCGAGAATGGTGAACAGCTTGAGTTCCTGCAGCAGCAGGGGTGCAATTCCGGCTCAGGCTTCTATCTCCATCAACCGATGAGCGGAGAGGAGATGATTGCAGTGCTGAAGCAGCAGGCTCCCTGATTGAAGATCAAGTGATCTTCATCACTCA
Organism: uncultured Piscirickettsiaceae bacterium; assembly: GCA_964344805.1. Classification (GTDB taxonomy): domain Bacteria; phylum Pseudomonadota; class Gammaproteobacteria; genus Thiopontia. The sequence continues at coordinate 6,908 of CAYFOU010000058.1, forward strand.
ACCTCTGCAGAAAGTACCTCTAAAAATAGTAATTTTCTTGCAAGTGCAAGGAAGCACCGCACGGAGAGCCGGAGTGTACTGGAGTACATGAGGATTCGAGTACGGAACTGACGCAGCAATTGCGTGAAAAGTGCATTTTTAGAGGTGCTTTCTAAAAGCTCCACTCTTTCTGGGTTCTTGCGTAGTAGAAGCGGTAGCCCAGCAGTGCCGTCACAAAGGCGGCATATCCCAGTACATCGGTTGGATTCCAGGCGCGTACCAGGAAGTAGTGGACGATGGTGAGGAAGGTTACCGCATAGACCATCGAGTGGATCCTCTTCCAGTTACGTCCCAGTGCCCGCATGCGGTTGTCGCTGGCGGTGAGTGCAATTGGCAGCATCAATAGCCAGGCGAGGAAGCCGACGGTAACGTAGGGGAGCTTGACCACATCCATCGCAAACTCGGAGAGGATAAAGACATCCTCGCGCCAGATGTAGATCAGGAAGTGGAGCGAGGCGTAGAAGAAGGCAAACAGCCCAAAGGTACGACGCAGCTTGAGCAGAATGTTCCAGCCGAAGATACGGCGTAGCGGGGTGACCGAGAGGGTGATCAGCAGAAAAATCAATGATGCCTCGCCGGTAATGCCGATGATCTCCCAGGAGGGATAGTCCCCATAGCGTCCGGTCATTGTAAACCAGAGCATCTCATAGAGAGGGGAGAGGCTGAGGATAAAGGTGATAATCTTCAGCAGCTGTAGTTGGGGATCGTTTCTGGAAGCGCTCATGGGTGCAAATTATATACTTTCGGATTTCCCGGTTTCAATGATCCGCTCAATGATTTGCCCTTCCACACCAAATAGTTGGTGGTAAAGCTGCTGCAATTTTTTGGCATCTTCCCGGCTGCCGGGGGTCTCATCGATCAGCAGTACGTGGCCATTCTGCTGTGGTTGGATTTTGATGGGTAGTGGACGTTGGCGAATTTTCTCTAAAATCTGCTCGGTTTCTGGCTGTTGGGGGTTCAGTTGAAGTTGAACCGAATAGATGGTCTGTACCACCTTTACCGTAGCGGGTTCTTTTGAGGGAGCAGCAGGTGTTGATGTGGTGGATTCAACTTGAACGCTTTTGGGAGATGAAACTTCAGCTGTGGAGGAGAGCGAGAGCCCCATAAGAGGGAGAGTCACCCACAGTACAACAGGGAGCAGTAATAGCAGAGGGGCTGTGATCAGTAGTTGGCGCCGGCGTTTGTCGACATGCTCTGCGGAGAGCATCCAGATCCGCAGGGAGGACTCTTTGGTATTGGGGTGTTTTTTCCGGTAGCGGGTCACCTGACGCTGAATGCGTTTCAGGGTAAAGTCATGATAGCGTCGGGTGATCTGCTGCTTCAGACTCATCGAATCATCGGGATCAGCCCAACAGACGGGCCGCCTGCTCCTCGATGTAGCGCTCTACTTTGCCTTGGAACATGCGTGCCAGCATCGGCAGATCAATGGCGATGGTCAGTTGCTCTTCTGTCAGGGTTACTGCACCATTGACGGAAAATCCAGAGTAACTGCCGCGCAGGCGGTAGCCGCTGCCATTGCGTTCAAAATGCACCTCATCTCCACCGTTATTGCCGCTATTTTCCTCTTCGGCAAGCGCCACAATACGCTCGTGGAGCTGATCCAGAGGCAGTTGGTGAGTGAACCGTTTCTCTACCCGTTTTCCCATGGTTTTTTGGTAACTATCCAGCTCACCCCTGAAATCCGCCATTTCGGTGTTCGAAAATGGTCATGTATGCGTATACACTCACATTTTCTGCCTTGAAGCGTAGCAACGCCTTTAGGCGGTCACTGACGAATTTCAGGGGCAATCTGAATAGCTACAGTCATACTATTTTTTCAATTTTCAGGTAACCGCTGAGTAGTTACGTTTTTTGATGTCATCACTTTTCTGAGTACTGCTTGCGAAGTATACTCGCGCGGATGAAATATTCACAGCAGATGGAGCGTCGGTTACAGGTTCTGGAAGGTCATTTGGAAGAGGAGAATCCGATTCTGTTGGAGGTGGTCAAGAGCTTCCGTCAGCTGGACCGGGTGGGGCACAAGATGGGCTTTATCTCCTCGGATGACTCCTACGCCACTCATGTCTCCTGGTGGCCGCTGATCTCCATTCTGGGCACCTTCTCTGCCGGTAAATCGAGCTTTATCAACAGCTACCTCGGGGTGAAGCTGCAGCAGACCGGCAATCAGGCGGTCGATGACAAGTTTACCGTGGTCACCTATTCACAGGATGAGACCCCACGCACCATTCCGGGGCGTGCACTGGATGCCGACCCACGCTTCCCTTTTTTCCATATCAGCCACGACATTGAGGAGGTGGCCGAAGGGGAGGGGGACCGGATTGATGCCTATCTGCAGTTGAAGACCGCTCGTAGTGATGTGTTGAAGGGCAAGATCATGATCGACTCGCCCGGATTTGATGCCGACCAGCAGCGTACCGCGACCCTGCGGATCACTGACCGGATGATTGATCTCTCCGATCTGGTACTGGTCTTCTTCGATGCCCGCCATCCAGAGCCGGGGGCGATGAAAGATACCCTGCACCATCTGGTATCTGAGGCGCGCCATCGTCACGACTCCAACAAGTTTCTCTATATTCTCAACCAGATTGATGTCACCGCACGGGAGGATAACCCGGAGGAGGTGGTGGCCGCATGGCAACGGGCGCTCTCCCAGCAGGGGCTGACCACCGGGCGTTTCTATCGTATCTACAATCCCGAGGCGGCCTTCCCGATTCAGGATGAGGCGTTGCGCGAGCGCTTCGAGCGCAAGCGGGATGAGGATATGGCGGAGATCGAGGGCCGTGTCGAGCAGCTGGAGATTGAACGGGCCTATCGTATTGTCGGCATGTTGACCCATACCGCCCGTGCCATACAGGAGCGCTGGGCGCCTCGTCTCAAGGCGTTGGGCAAGGAGTGGCGCAGACATGTGGTGATCACTGACGGAGTGCTGTTGGGAATTACAGCCGTTCTGCTGCTGATCCTCTCTCTGCAGCAAGGGTGGTGGAACGGTCTCTCGTTGCAGCTGCCGATTGAGTTGGATACCCCCGTTTTGAGTGGTATCGCTGTAGTGGTTCTGCTAGCGCATTTTGGTGTGCGGCGATTTACCGCCAATCGCATTATTGCCCGTCTGCGTCGGGAAGGGGGAGACGCCCCTTCTTCCGAGGTTGAGGGGCTGGCCTCTGCGTTCAAGCGCAATACCAAGCCATGGTTCTCCATTTTTCATCCGTTTCCGGTGGGCTGGAATCTTTTTTCACGCAAGAAGATCAATCAGGTTCTCCTTGAGGCGGATCATTATGTACAATCACTGAATGATCGCTTTACTGACCCATCTGGCAGAAAGGGGGGAGATGCGAAGAGGGGTGATCAGGATTAACGGACGCGATATGCTTATGTCGCGGACCAAAAATAATCAGATATAATAAAAGTTATATGTTCTGAGTTAGGGAAGGCGTTACATATATGAAAGCACTAATTGTCGACGATGACCCCATTCTGCGCGATCTGTTGAACAAGATGATCAAGATGGAAGGGATCACCGATGTTATTGAGGGGAGTTCGGGGGCCCAGGGTATTGATCTGTGGAAGGTACATTCACCGAATATCATCTTCCTTGATGTGCAGTTGCCGGATATGAGTGGTCTGGACATTCTCAAGACTATTCGTGCAACCGATCAGCGCGTCTATGTTGTGGTGGTGACCGGTCATGTCAGCGTCAACACCGTACAGGAGATTGTGAAGTTCAAGGCCGACCAGTACATCGTCAAGCCGCTGGATCAGGCCCGTATTCACCAATCGGTAGAGGCAGCAAAACGCCGGGCCTGAGGGCTGACTGGCTGGCTGATGGAGCAGTATTGCGGTGAAACATTCGCACTCTCTGGCTCTCTCCCCTAACGCGCATTTCTACCCGGATGCCCGCATTCTGGTGGTCGATGATGAGCCGCTGTTCCTCGCCTATTTGAAGAAGATCCTCTCCGAAGATGGCTATCGCAAGCCGGCTTTTCAGTCGGATCCGATCGCGGCCCTGCACCAGCTCAAATCCGAGAGCTATGATCTGCTGCTGCTCGATCAGAACATGCCGGGGATGAGCGGCTTTGAGCTGCTTGAGGAGCTGGGCAAATTTCCCCAGGAGAAGCAGATCCCGGTGATGATGCTCACCGCTGAAGAGGATCTGGCGGCGCGCCACAAGGCGTTGGCGTTGGGGGCACTCGATTTTCTGACCAAACCGTTTGATGTGGTGGAGGTGACCACCCGTATCCGCAACATGTTGCAGGTGCGGATGCTGCATAATGCGTTGGAGGTGGCCAACTACTCACTGGAGCAGACGGTCGAGGAGCGCACCAAGCAGCTGCAGCGTGAGGTCAATGAGCGCAAGCGCATCGAAGAGCGTCTCGAATATCTCAGTGCCACCGACTCCCAGACCGGGCTCCCCTCCGGGATGATATTTATGGATCGCCTGCAGCAGTCACTGCAACGTAACCGACGCAAGAAGGTGGGGACCGCCGTGATCGGTGTCCATGTGCTCTGGGTGGAGAACATGGGGGAGCGTGACTGGATGCGTGAGTTGGCACAGTTGCTGGTTGATGCCCTGCCGGGTGGCAGTGTGATGCGTAACGACAAGCTTGGCTTTCTGGTGCTTCACTCGGTCAAGGATCAGGAGAGTCTGGAGCTGATCATCCGCAAGATTGAGGGGATTCAAGACAGTGGTGAGTTTGGTCTGCGGGTTGGCTACGAAGCGGACTGGGTCAGTGAGATGGATGCCGAGCAGATGGTGCAGCAGGTGCGCAGCAATCTGCAGGAGGGCAAACAGGATGCCCAGCAGCCCACCTCGATGAAGGCGCTGCTCCATCAGGCGATCTTTGAACATCGCTGTGATCCGTTCGAGCTGGCCTGGCAGGCGCAGATTGGCTTGGCCGATGAACAGCTGATCGGAGTGGAGGTACTGCTGCGCTGGAACTCTCCAGAGCTCGGCTTTGTCTCTCCCGCAAAGTTGGTGGAGGTGGCGGAGCAGGAGGGGTGGATTGGCCGTATCACCCGCTGGTTGATCGGCTCTGCCATCGGGCAGTACCGTCAGTGGATGGATCGAGGGATGGTGCTGGACCACTTCTCCATCAACCTCTCGGCACAGGATCTGCTCGATGGAGAGTGTGTGGAGTGGATCAAGGAAGCACTGGCTCTGCATCAGGTGCCTGCCGAACGGCTCTGTGTGGAGTTGACCGAGAGTGAACTGATGGCCAACGTGGGGCGGGGACGGCAGATGCTGCAGGAGCTGCGTGAGTTTGGAGTCAAGGTGGCACTGGATGATTTTGGTACCGGTTACTCCTCGCTCAGTTATCTGAAGATGTTCCCGATCAATATGTTGAAGATTGACCGCTCCTTTGCGGTCAATATGCTGGAGGATGATGTCAGTCTGGCGATCATCAATGCGATGACCCAACTGGCACAACACCTCAATATCTCGGTGGTACTGGAAGGGGTAGAGTATCAAGAGCAGATCGAGCAGCTTAGAAAGAGTAATGTTGATCTGATTCAGGGCTACTTCTACTCCAGGCCGTTGCCACCAGAAGAGTTTTTCGAGTTTTACCAAAAGGGGGGTAACGCGAATGCAACATAATGGAGTGTTAATCAATCATGAGTGAGCAACAGCAGGATCAGACCTCCTCTCAGGAGAAAGAAGTGCAGATGGAAGAGCTGTTCAGCGTCCTTCGCAACGGTGTTCGACAAGGGGTGGATGGTGTACTGGGGGGGATTGGTGGTTTTGCCAAATACTCCGTGCTGGGGGTCAAGTATGCCAGCGGGGATATCAAGCAGCTCTCTCTCAAGGCGCTGGAGAAGGGCAAGGCGATGGCTGACGCCAACAAGGCCGAGGCGACTGCATAACCTCTTCCCTTTTTTTGCGGAGATAAAAAAGCGGCACACCTCTTTCGAGGTGTGCCGCTTTTCTCTGTTGAGCAGATTACTTCTTGTGGATCAGGTCCACCTGCTGGGAGGTGGGAGGAGAGCCACAGCTGCCGCTGTTATCGCTACAGCTGCAGCCGCCACACCCCCCCTTGTCGGGATCGAGTGCGATACGGACCCGGAAGATCACATACCCCACCACGATTCCCAACGCCCCCAGCAGGGTGACATGGTCCCAGAAGGTTAGCTCGTTCCCGGTCACAGGAAGGCACCTCCAAAGACATTCACCATCAGTGCCAGCGAGTAGGCGAGACTCAATGAGAGCCCAATGGAGAAGCCGGTCCACTTCCATGATGCGGTCTCCTTGTAGAGCACACCGATGGTGGCCAGACAGGGGACATAGAGCAGGGTGAAGACCATAAAGGCGACGGCGGTGATCGGGCTCATCGAGGCGGCCAGCGATTCACGCAGCCCGGTGTTCTCCTCATCCACCTCATCACCGTGGGAGTAGAGCACACCAAAGGTGGCGACCACCACCTCCTTGGCGACGAAGCCGGTCAGCAGTGCAATGGAGGCATTCAGATCAAAGTCAAGTGGGGCAAACAGTGGCTGAATCACGCTGCCCACCTGTCCCAGATACTTGCCCTGCTGGATCTCGATCTCCTGGGCACGCTCCAGTGCAGTGATTTCCAGATTGCGGGCCTCGCTCTCGGGCTGTGCCTGCAGGGCGGCAACCTGAGCCTCGTAGTCCTGACTCATCGGAATCTCCTGCGGGAAGGTCTGCAGGAACCAGATGATGATCGAGCCGACCAGAATCACACCGGTCACCTTCTTCATGAACTCCATACCGCTGCGTCCCATATGGACCGAGATGGAGCCCCAGGTTGGCATGCGGTAAGGTGGCAGCTCCATCAGGAATGGAGCGGTGTTGGCCCCCTTGATCACGGTCTTGCTCAGCAGCAGTGCAACCATCAGTGCAATGGCGATGCTGGCCATGTAGACCATGAACAGCACGGTACCGGCGCTCTCGGCAAAGAAGGCACCGGCAAACAGTACAAATACCGGCAGACGGGCGGAGCAGCTCATGAACGGGTTGACCAGAATGGCCACCAGACGATCCTTTGGATTCT
>CAYFOU010000059.1:0-13873 GCA_964344805.1 uncultured Piscirickettsiaceae bacterium
AGTACTTGGCTACGAACTAAGGTGTCGGAGGTTCGAATCCTTCCGGGCGCGCCATACATTAAAGAGGGGGCTATCGCAGTGGTGCGGTAGCCCCTTTTCTGTTTTCATTTGGGTGGAAGCGATAGCGAGTGTTCTATAATGGGGGCCTCTCTGGCGCTGGAGGATGGGTAGCGATGTCAATCACACCACGGGTACTGATTGCGGATGATGAACCGGCGATGCGCACATTGCTGGCTGATCTGCTGCGCAAGGAGAATTGCGAGGTGATTGCCCGGGCTGAGAATGGTGCGGAAGCGATTGAACTTTATCGGGAGAAACAGCCCGACATCATCTTTCTCGATATCAATATGCCGGAGGTCAGTGGAATCGATGCGCTGAAGCAGATCCGCGAAGAGGACAAGGGTACCTTTATCTGCATGGTGAGTGGTGATGCCTATCCCGAGACGGTGAAAAGTGCAGTGGCGTTGGGAGTCTCCGGTTTTGTGGTCAAGCCACTCAGTCAAAGCAGAATTCATGATGTGATCAGCTCCTATCTGGAGATGCATCAGCAGGGGGGGGAAGAGGATTGATCTGCCACGATTTTATCTCCGTAGAAGGCACCTCTAAAAAACAGGAAGTCATTGCGATTGTGGTCGATTTATGGATAATCGAGCGGCTATAGAGCGCGTTCATGCCACTGCGTGGCTAAGTGATTGATACAACTGGTGAGGGGCCGTGTTTAAAAGCGTATTAATGCTGATTTTTATTGTTCTGCTGCTGATCTTTTCGTCGCAGAACCTGGAGCATGCCGAGATTCATGCCGTTGCTGGTCGTCCCTTCAAGTTGCCACTGATTCTGATTATTGCGGGCTCGTTTATTGCGGGCTACGCCACAGCGTTGATTTCCTTCATCATGAAGCAGTCGAAACGGAAAGATAAGAATAGAGATATTGTGCTGAGAGACCCTTCCAGATTTTAAGGGGGGCTTATGGCTGGTTGGGACTTTCAGCAGGTTAAAAGTAGATAAAGGGTAGCTATGAGATATTCGAAGTGCATCAGTTGTGCGAGTTATATCGGCTGGGTGGGGCTGGCCGTCAATCTGGTATTGATGACGCTGAAGGGGTTTGTCGGCTTTGTCTCCGGTTCTCAGGCGCTGGTGGCGGATGCGATGTACTCGGCCAAAGATGTAATCACCTCGTTGCTGGTGATTGTCGGATTGAAAGTCTCCGGGCGCCCGCTGGACCGTGAACATCCCTATGGACACGGCAAGGTTGAATTCATCCTCTCGATGATCATCAGTGTGGTCTTCCTCGGTGTGACCGCGCTGCTGCTGATCCATGCGGTACAGGTGTTGATGGATGGCGATGTCCACTCTGCACCACACATCATTGCGCTGTGGACCGCGATCATCTCCATTCTGGTCAATGTGGGGATGTACTACTACTCGCGCTGTGTCTCCATCGAGGTCAACAGCCCGATGGTGCGTACACTGGCGCGCCACCACCATGCGGATGCCACCTCCTCTGTGGCGGTAGCTCTTGGTATCATCGGTGCTCACTATCTCGATATGCCGTGGATCGATACCGCCGTTGCAGTATTTGAGACCGCCCACCTGATGTATCTCGGTAGTGAGGTCTTCCGTGAGTCCTACAAGGGGCTGATGGATGGCAGTGCGCCGGAGGAGGTCAATGAAGAGATCCGGCAACAGTCGATGAAGGTGGCCGGGGTCGAGTCGGTGGAAGAGTTGAAGACCCGTCTGGTTGGGCAGGATCTATGGGTCGATATGGTGATCCGGGTCAGTGCCGATATCTCGGTCGATGAGGCGAGTGACATTACCGATGATGTAGTGGATCGCCTGGTACGGGTAATTCCCCACATGGGTAGCGTACACGTCAAATTCACGGCTGAAGAGCTGGACCCCAGTGAGCAGGTAGAAGATGACTACTCTCCGGTCACACTATAAGGGGGCAGGGCGATGAGCAGTCAACAGCAAACAGCCAGCGAAGAGCAGTATGAAGCACCGGTCTCTACCGGGCATCGTGGGGTACCCCTCTCTCCCAACAATATCGTCTTCTGTAAAAAGAGCTGGAAGCTGCCGGCGCTGGCGCTCGCCTTTTTCAGCCTGATCACCTTCCTTTGGGCCTTCTATATTCTGGATAACTATCTGGAAGAGTTTGAACTGGAAGAGTATGCCATCAGCAGCGTAGAGCAGGGGATGGCGGGTGTCAGTGGTGTCGGTATGCTCAATGTTGCTGCGCAGCAGAATATCGGCATGCAGCTGGGGGTAATCGAGCAGCAGGTAAAACCGGCGCTGGTCCATATCCAGAACAAGAAGGCACAGCAGCGAGGCGTTGGGCCGTTGGCATCTGGTGTGCTGGTCCACCCGGATGGTTATGTTGTTACCGTGTTGCACCCGATTCTCAATGTGAAAGAGCTTCAGGTGGGTATTCCTACGCAGCATGGTCCGCGTCACTACAAGGCCAAGGTGATCGCACAGGATGCTACCCACAATCTGGCGCTGCTGAAGCTGAAGAGTCGTGATCGCTTCCTCTATCTGAAGCTGGCTGATACCACAGGAATCGCTGCAGGCTATCCGGTTGCTGCCATTGGGCTGGGTCAGCAGGGCATGTCCCTGACCAGCGGTGGTATGGTGCAGCAGCGGGGTGAGGTGATCCAGAGCCGTGCCGGTGTCAATATCAGCCGTCTGCTGCGCACCGATGCGGTTACTGTTGCTGGACAGGCTGGCGGGGCGCTGGTCTCTCCAACCGATGAACTGATCGGCATCAATCTGCCTGTAGTCACTCAGAATGGTGTTGTTGATGGCTATGCGATCCCATCCCATGTGATCTATCACGCCTTCAAGAACGATGTTAAATTCACCGTGGGTACAACCGTGGGTAACGGGGGTAACCTCAATCCATCGGCCAATACCGGCACTGGAGTAGTTGGTGGAGAGATGAACTTTGTGGCGCCGGGTGGTAACGGGTTGCAGGCCTTTAATGTGGCAGCCACAACGGCTCAGTCACAAGCACCCGTAGCCAATAACGGATCTTCGATGACGGCCACACAGGATCATATGGTCGAGTTTCGTCTCGGTGGCCATACCATTGAGGCAATCATGGGGCTGGGGCTGCTGGGGCTCTTCTCTGGCCTGGTTGGTGGCTTTATGACCATGGGGGGAGGCATCATTCTGGTCTCCGGTATGTTCCTCTTTTTCGGTTATGGGATGTTGCTGATTCGTCCAGTCGCCTTTATTACCAATGTATTTACCTATGGCGCCTCCTCCTGGAAGAACTGGCAGGCCGGTTTTGTACAGTGGGAGCTGGTCAAGCAGCTGATCCCCTGGGCACTGGTCGGTGCTGTGGCCGGTTACTTTATCGGTACTGCAATGAATGATCAGTGGATCGGTTATCTGCTCGGTATCTTTGCACTGGTGATGGGGGGCAAGACTCTGCACGAGATCTTCAACCGGCGTGAAGAGTATGAGATGGAACTGACCGCAGATGGTGACGCCATCCTTGATCAGCAGGAGGATGAGGGCACGGCCTCTGCGGCCATTCGCAAGAATCCACAGCTGCGTCACGGGGTATTGGGGCTGCCGATGGGGTTGGTCAGCGGTATGCTCGGTATCAGTGGTGGGGTGATTCAGGTGCCGCTGTTGCGTCACTTTGAGTCCATCCGCTGGAAGAATGCGATTGCCAACAGCTCAGCGATGGTCTTTGCGGCTTCACTGGTGGCGGCAATCACCTCATTGATTCATGGCTCGGTGATTGGAGCGTTTGATATTACACAGCCATTGGGGCTGGCGTTGGTGCTGATTCCAACCTCCTATCTGGGGGGGGTACTGGGTGCCAAATGGTTGAAGATGGTCTCTGTCGATGGGCTCAAGTGGCTCTATGCTGGATTGATGCTGGTGATCGGTGTCAAGATGTTGATTCTCACCTAAGAAACTACCAAAGCGAAGGGAACGAAACAGTATGGCAATTGAAGTACAACTGGGCGATCTGATCGGGCTCTACGCCAAGGCGGGGGCACGTATCCTGGGGCGGATGAGTGATCGTTTTATCAACAGCTTTCATCAGATCTTCAAGATTGATGACGACCTGCGTCACGACTACTTCCGTGACAAGGGGATCTCACTGGCGCGTCGCCACCGCTACCTGCAGGCACAGGGCCTGTTGAGTGAGCTGCATGAAGAGTATCCCGATGACTATGAAGTGGCCCTCTATCTGGGGATCTGTTTCTACAAGACCGGGAAACTGGAGGAGGCGCAGCCGCTGCTGGAAAGCTCTCTGCAGGAGCGCCCCAACAACCAGCGTTTGCGTGCGGTATTGAGCAAGGTCTATGAAGGGCTGGGTGACCAGGAGAAGCTGCTGAAGCTGTTGCGTGAGGATCGCGACAACAATGCCGAAGATTTTGCCACGTTGATGCGTCTGGCGGTTGCACTCGACCGTGCCGGAGAGATGGCGGAGGCGATTGAGGTGCTGGAGAGTGCGCTGAAGCTGGATCAGGATAACCTCAAGGCGCACCGTCTGATTGCCGTGCTCTATGAGAGCCAGGGGGAGAGCGAGAAGGCGACCGCCCACCACAAGCGGGTGATTGAGCTGGAGCAGAGCATCGAAGATGAGGTTGAAGAGGAGATTGAGGCCGTTGAGGCTGCTTCGGAAGGGAGTGATGAGCCCAAGGTAACGGTGGTTGATGAATCGACAGAGAGTGAAGCAGAGAAGAAGGAGCAGGTGGCCTGATGCCTCTCGGTCACGATGATCTGCAGGGGGGGCGACGCGACCGCATGAACGAGTCGAAGGACCGCCTGCGCGAGCTCTATCACGACGAGATCAATCCCCGTTTCCATATGCCCCATATCCCCGGGGCCAAGGTGATTCTGGTCATCTCCCTGATTGTGTTGACCATCTTCTCGGCGACAGTACTCTACAAGTTCAACGCCTTCATCATGATGCAGGAGGAGGTGCTGGCAAAACGTGGTCATCTGGAAGGGGCCTTCCAGCGTCGTGCCAACCTGTTCGAGAACCTGCTGAAGTTGACGCTGAATCACGCCTCTCTGGAGCATGCGGTCTTCTCCCATGTGGCCGATGCGCGCAAGGATATCATCAAGAAGATCAAGCTGCCGCCCGAGGTGGAGGCCTCGATCACCCGCAGTTTGACCGACCAGAAGAATCCCAACTTCGAGGATTTCAGCAAAGTGCTGAAGGAGATGAGTCAGAGTGGAATGGAGCAGTCGCTGGGGCGTCTGCTGGGACTGGCAGAGCAATATCCAAACATCAAGTCATCGGATACCTACAAGGAGATGATGACCTCGCTGGTCCACATTGAGGATCGTATCGCTGAGCGCCGTATGGCGTATCAGGAGAAGGTGCGGCTGTTCAATACCGAAATTTCCCATTTCCCCTGGTACATTCTGGCGGAGGTGACCCGGTTTGAGCGCTTCGACTACTTTGTTGCCGAGGATATTGCCCACAGGCGACCAGAGATTCACCGCGATATCTTTGAGCAACTGTTGCCATTCAGTACCCGTAATGGCAATGGTCATGGTGCCAAGACAACGCATCAGCCAGAGCCTGCTGTTCAACAGGCCGTTCCGATAGAGCAGTCGACTGCAGTGATGGAAGAGCCTGCTGAGGGTGCGGTAGAGGAAGAGACGGTTGCCAAGGAGTCGACAGAGTGAACCCGTTATGGGTTGCGGTTGGGCGTATAGGCACCCTGCTGGGGGTGACGATCAGTCTGAAGAATCTGCGTGAGATTCATCAGCGGGAACAGAGGGAGATCCAGCCACACCGGATCTACAATTCGCGTGAGGCGTCGATCCTGCTCGGTCTGGAGCGGATTGAGGTGGTGGAGAAGTTGAAAAAGCAGCAGATCAAGGGGCGTTTGGTGAATGGCAATTACCGCATTCCCGGCTCCAGTCTGCTCGATTATCTAAAACAGGATGAGGTGACCTGAAGAGGTCTGAAAACGTATGGCAAAGTTTGAACACTGTAGAGATTGTCGTGACGAAGTGGTTTGGTGGGCGTTTCTGGTCAATATTGGCCAGATGACCTACAAGGGGCTGCTGGGGCTGATGACCGGTAGTGCGGCACTGGTTGCGGATGCGATGCACTCCGGAGCAGATGTGGTCGCCAGTGGTGTGACCATGGCGAGTCTGAAGCTCTCCAACCGACCTGCCGATGAGAAGCACCCATACGGCTATGGCAATATCCAGTATATCTCCTCATCCATTGTCGGCCTGATCCTGATCTTTGGTGCAATCTACCTGATCTATGAGTCGGTCTCCGCGATTATGGCGGGAGATATCACCGAGCCCAACCCGATGGCACTGCTCGGTGCACTGATCTCGGCAATGACCAATGAGATCATGTATCGCTATCAGAGCTGTGTGGGCACCGAGAACAAGAGTCCTGCAATCATGGCGAACGCCTGGGATAACCGCTCCGATGCCTTGTCATCGATAGGTGTGCTGGTCGGTATCGGTATTGCGGTACTGGGCTTCCCGATTGCCGATAACATCGCGGCAGTAGTGGTGGGCTTTATGGTGATCCATATCGGTATTGAGCTGAATCAGGAGGCGATCTCCGGTCTGATGGACACTTCACTTGATATCGAAGAGCTGAAAGAGGTCTACGATCTGGCGCAAGAGGTGGATGGCGTGATCGGTGTGGTCTATCTGCGTGGTCGCCACGTTGGTGAAGAGATGCATGTTGATCTCAATGTCTATGTCGACAAGGGGCTCTCGGTGAAAGAGGGTGACCAGATCGTGCGCTGGGTCAAGGAGAAGATCCAGTACGGGGTGGAGCACGTGCATGATATTCGGGTCTCGCTGACCCCTGCGCAGGTGGTCAAGGGGAGTCAGGCACGCAAGGCGCGCCGCAGTGGGGAGATCCCCGTAGTCACCGTCAACTAGGAGCAGCATCATGGGTAAGTGGTTCTCTCTGATCAAACCGGAACAGTGGGTGATGCTGGGGGGGGCTGCACTCTTTGTCGGGATCGCAGTCACTGCGATGATCCCGAGCGATATTGATGTCGATGTAGCGACTGCGCGTAGTGGGCCCGCCCAAAATCAGGCTCACCTCCACCGCCAGGTGCGAACAGATGCCGCCAATGCGCCGGTAAACGCTCCAGTCAATGCTGTGCAGTGGAGACAGAATCCACAGGTGCAGATGCAGAATGTGGTACAGCAGATGCAACCGATGAGGTCTGGGGTGACAGAGCACTATCAGGGGCGAGTAACCCAGGTGATCAATCGTGATCCGGGGGGCTGGGGGCAGATCCACGTGATGGTGCGTACCGGAGGCCGTACACAGGAGATCTCGCTGGCTCCTGAGTGGTACCTCACCTTTCAGGGTTGCAACCTGAGTAATGGACAGACTGTAGATGGTGAGGCCTTCCGCTTTGACAGAGTACGTCCCAATGCCCCGGTCTATGCGCGTCATGTTACCGTGAATGGTGTGCGTTGCCGCCTGCGTACGCTGGACGGTCTGGCGCTCTGGAGCGACCAGATTCGCTAGCCGATGATCCGGTAAGATCATCACGCTGATGAGACAGATTCAACGACTGATTTCCAAGGCCCAGCCGCTGGGGCGCCCGGCACTGTGGGCCTTTGTGGTGGTTGTGTTGATTGGAACCGGATTTTTCTGGATCAAGATGATTGAGGACCCTTCGACTCGGGCCGCCAATAATGGCTTGATGGGGCGCTTGCCCAAGCCGACCGAACCCTCACTGTTTGATCCGCTGTTCGATCTGGTCAACCCACAGACCGACTATCGTACCATGCGTATCACCCATATTCCGCGCATCAAACTGGGTGACAAGATGCCTCACCCCTATGTGGGGGTCTGTATCAACTGTCATCTGATTATTGGTGGTGCGGCTGAAGGTTCTCAGGGCAAGACCCCGGTAGGGGCACTCTATGAGGCGATCAGCAAGAATGTGGTGAAACTCGGGCCACCCATCAAGGCGACCTCACAGCGTCCGCACCCAGCAGCGGGACGCTGTATCAAGTGCCATGACCTGGTGGTGCTGCAGCCGATGGAGAAGCAGTTCTATCGCTGGAGGTAGAATCGATAAATACCGTTTTTTTTTAGTAACTTAATGGAAATACTCGTTGAATAGAGTGTTCATAAAAGGTAGAATTTTCAGGGTTTGTTTCAAATTACTACAAATCTACCTATCGACGAAGGAGCACAAGTAGATGGCTATGCAGCAAGGCATTGATCCTGCAGTAATGACTGCACTGACGAACCGGGGGGTTGAGGTTGAAGGTCTGCGTAATGCAACAGCTGGAGCTAAGGCAGCTGGAGCCACTGCGTTGCCTCGTGGCGTCGAGGTTGAAGGCCTGCGCAATGCGATGGCTGTAAAAGGGGGCGCTGGGGCCAAGGTTGCCGGTATGGGGACGTTGCCTCGTGGGGTGGAGGTCGAAGGGGCACGTGAAGGGGCACGTAATGCGATGGCTGCAAAGGGGGCTGCTGGTGCCAAGGCCAAGGGGGCAGGCATCGCCGCAATGCCCCGTGGTGCTGAAATGGAAGGTGCTCGTAACGCAATGGCTGCAAAGGGTGGTGCTGGCGCGAAAGCAGCGGCAACCACCAAGACTGCAACGGTAGCCAAGACCGCCAAGGGAGCGGCTGTAGTTGCCAAGCCTGCTGCAGGCGGTGTGGGTGGTGCCAAGATGATGAATGTGGCGGCGACCACAACAACGGCCTCTACAAAGGGCGCAGGCAGCATGACCGCTGCCAAGAGCGGAGCTCTGGGCTTCGGGCTCGGTATCTGGGGAGCGGTACTGATCGGTACACTGGGTGCAGCGGCAGCCTACGGTTACTATCGCAGTCGTCAGACCGAGATCGAGCTGAAGGAAGAGGAGCAGATGCACGCCGAGAAGGTGGCCGAGACCCACAACAGCGATGAGAGCGAAGCCGAGGCATAAGCCCGGTAGAGCGACCCGTTTTGAAATTAATGTAGAGGATAGTAAAGATGGTTACCGATGTAATTCAGAGTGAAGGGAGCATGAAATCCAAGATGCTGGCGTTGATGAGCTATCTGGGGATTCTGGTATTTGTACCGCTGGTGATGAACCGTGATGACCAGTATGTCTATTTCCATGCCCGTCAGGGGCTGGTGATCTGGATCATCGGTATTCTGGCGATCTTCACCCTCTACCTGCCGGGTGTAGGCAAGTTCTTCTTCAGCTCACTGGCAACACTGGTACTGCTGTTCTCCTTTGCCGGGATTGTCTCCGTGCTGTTCTACAAGGCATGGCGTCTGCCTCTGATCTATACCCTTTCTACCCGTTTCTAAGAAAATATAGATAACCTTTTGAATCAAAAATGGCCCACCTTGCGTGGGTCGTTTTGCTCATAGCCACAGAGCCTTTTTCCCTGATGCAACAACCGGAAGCCTACCACCGTAATACGCTCTATCTGCTGTCGGCCATCTGCATGATCTTCATGACCATGGTGCTGGCGATTCAGCCGATCTTTCTGCGCAGTGTGCTCGGTGTAACGGCAGATGATGCAGGGTTGATCAATGCCACGGTACAGACGGTTACCGAGGTGGCGGATCTGCTCTTTGTCGGTTATCTCGGATACCTCTCCGACCGTTTCGGACGGGTACCGGTGGTGATCTATGGCTTCCTCTTTGCGGCGTTGGGGGCACTGTTGATCCCCAACAGTCTGGAGATCGGTCTCTGGTTCGGGATGAGCGGCCTCACCATCTTCTATCTGATGCGCATCATCATGTCACTGGGAACGGCTGCGGTGTGGCCGCAACTGGCGGCGCTGGCCGGGGATTTCTCGGACCAGAAGGGAAGGGCCTCAATGATGGCCAATGCCGCCTTCATGATGTCCTTCGGTGCGACGCTGGTCTATGCGGTGATCATGCAGATTCCGCAGCATGCCGGGTTGATGGTGACGATGTATATGGTGGCGGCAGTGGCACTGTTGGGGGCTTGGTTTGCCAAGCGCTCTCTGGTTGATGTGTCGACCCGTCTGAAAGATCCCGAGGTGCCCTGGAAGAAGGTGGGACAGATGTTGAAAGCGGATGCGCGTCTGCGTCTCACCTTTGCTTCGGCCTTCTCCTCCCGTAATGATATGGTCTTGATTGGCCTCTTTCTGATGCTCTGGTTTGTCTACTTTGCCGATATTCACGGGCTGACGCAGGAGGAGGCGGTGGCTCAGGGGGGGCTGCTGATCGGTTCCATCGGTGCGATGATTCTGGTGACTATCCCGATCTGGGGTTGGTTTATCCAGCAGTTTGGCCGTATTCCTGCGGTGGTGTTGAGCATGTTTCTCTCCGGGATGGGGTTTGTCTCGATGTGGTTCGTGGTCAATCCGTTCCAGTGGGAGATCTATATCCCCGCTATTCTGATTGCCGCCGGGCAGGCCGGTACACTGCTCTCCCCACAGGTGTTGACCATTGATCTTGCTCCGGAAGAGATGCGTGGTTCGGTGCTGGGGGCCTTCAATACGGTAGGGGGAATCGGGATGATTCTCTTTGTCCAGATTGGTGGTTTTCTGTTTGACTATTTTGGCCCCTATGCCCCGTTCGTCTTTACGGGCATAGGAAATCTGGCTATCATGCTCTACGCTTTTTCGGTGATGCAGCGCTGTGAGGAACCGATTCCTCCACGCCGTCAGGATCCAGCGGTAGAGTACGATTTCTAGTGTATGTGTTGTGTCATGAAAGGTAACGATTCAGTGGTTACCTGAAAATTGGAAAAATATGGCTGTAGCTGTTCAAACTTCAGGGGGGAGCTGAGTGGTTACAATGAAAGAGCTTTTTAAACAGGTAGATAGAGAAGGAATCTATAAATGCCCAGTATAATTGCAGGACTGCTTGCCTTTGCCTTGGGACTGTGGGGACTGTCCGTTTGGTGGTACTCCGTTGAAGAGTTGCTGAGAGGCTTGATTCCGTTACTACTGTTGCTGTTTGGTATGGTTGCGTTGATGGCGGGGGTCAGTCGTGTCGTCACTGTGGCAGAGGACGACAAGAGTGACGAAGAGCTGATCGATCTGGATGATGAGCCGAAGAAGGAGAGCGATACATGATTGACTTTGACTCATTGATCAATCCAAAGATTGCTTGCGGCAAGGATCTGCGCAAGTATCTCTTTATGGTGGGTGGAGCTGCAGTAACCATTCTGCTCTCTGTCTATATCTATGAATATCAGTATCTCCCCTATCAGGTGGAGAAGCAGCAGCACACCTCGGCACCGGTCAACCAGCTCTCTCAACCTCAGCAGGGGGCAGCCAATGCACCTCAAGGGGCTGCGGTAGCGATGCTGCAGCAGGGCGGTGCGATGGGGATGAATGTCAATGCGGGTGAGGATGCGCCACCGAGCTTCCGTGGTGTGGCTGCAGTGATGCGCCCCAGTGTGGTCAATATCAATGCAACCACCACCAAGAGCAATGTGAATGCGGGACTCAATGATGGACAGCTCCACTTTGCCAACCCCTCAACCGGGGTCTCCACCGAGAGCATCGGTTCCGGTGTTGTGGTCAGTAATGATGGGTTGATTCTGACCAACTACCATGTGATCAAGGGGGCGACCGGTATTCACGTGACCGTATTCACCAATATGGGTACCAAGCGTTACCTAGCCTCTACCGTGAAGGTGGATGAGTCGCTCGATCTGGCACTGCTGCGTATCCAGCCGGATGAGGTGCTGACTCCGGCACAGTTGGGAGACAGTGATCAGGTAGATATTGCCCAGTCGGTACTGGCGATGGGTAGCCCGTTTGGACTGGATCAGACCGTCAGTCGCGGTATCGTCTCTGCACGTCGTCGCTCGATGGTGATCGATAATCTGACCCATCAGGAGCTGATCCAGACCGACGCAGCGATCAATCAGGGCAACTCCGGTGGTCCGCTGGTGGACCGCAACGGCATGGTGATCGGTATCAACACTGCAATCTATACCCCAACCGGAGCCTTCTCCGGGGTTGGGTTCGCCGTGCCGATCAACAAGGCGAAGCGCTTCATGCAGGAGGAGCTGAACGTGGGAAAGCCGGTGGCGTGGGGTGGCAATAACGGAACAGCAATGAATGTTGCTGCTCAGGCCGCTCCACCGATTCGTGCGGGCGCAACCGCTCCAGGTAGCCACAATGATGGCCGTAACCAGATGGAGTGCAAGATGTGCCACCAGGTCCGTGGTGGTAACGCCGCGATGGGGGGCAACGTTGCGATGAATGGGATGGCGATGAATGTGGCCACTCCCGGCGTGCCTCCGGTGATTCCCGCCAAGGCGAGCCCTCCGGCAAACCATCAGGCGGACGGACGTGCCACGATGATCTGTAGTAGCTGTCACCAGATTCAGGGTGTGGTACAGGGCAACGTAGTGGCGCTGGCTACCCCTAATGGCAATAACAGCCTGAGTCTACCTCAGATTCTGACCAATCCGATGATGGGGCTGAATGTCGGCGCTAACAAGATGGTGGTGGAAGGGGCCGAGCTGACGCCAATCAATCCACTGCTGGCGGATGAGCTCAACCTGCAGGTGAGTGATGGTGCCTTTATCAATGCCGTGGCCTCCAACAGTGGTGCAGCTCGCGCCGGACTGATGGCTGGAGATGTGGTCTTCAAGCTCAATGGACGCTGGGTGCTCAATCCACAGCAGTTGGCACAGCGTGTCAGCGCTGCTCAGGTGGGAGACAGCCTGCGTCTGGGCGTCTATCGTGGTGGTGAGCGGATGAACCTCGATCTGGTGGTTACCGGGCAGAACATGCGTACCGCTGCGCCGGTGATGCAGGGTAATGGGGGAGCTGCTCCAGCCGGGCTGGTCAATGAGATCCGTTGGCTGGGGATGGAGCTGAAGCCGATTGTCCCGGAGGTGGTGGTCAAATTCCCGATGCTGGCGGGTAAACAGGGGACGCTGATCAAGGGTGTGAAGCCCGCTACAGCCGCTGCAAACAGTGGCCTGTTGAAGGGGGATGTGGTACTCAAGATCAACAGCACACCGGTTGCCACAGCGGGACAGCTGGATTTGGCGGTTGCACAGGCCAATCCTCGTAATGGTGTTTTGTTATTGATTGAGCGTAACGGGAATCAGCGCTACATCACGCTTCAGTAGTCGAAGCATATAGGGAAGGTTGTTATGGCAGTTAAAAAGAAGAGTACAACCAAAAAGAAGGTAGCCGCCAAGAAGGCGGTTGCCAAAAAGAAGGTAGCTGCCAAAAAGAAGAAGACGGCTGCCAAAAAGAAAGTCGCCACAAAAAAACGGGCAACCTCAAGGAGTAGCAAACAGGCTGCAACGACACCAGCAAAGGGAGGATCGATGAAGCGAAGCTCGGTTAGCAGTAGCAGGGGGAGCACCAAACAGCCTGTGGTACCACCCGGTTTTCAGGGCAATGTTGAGGCGCCGGAGCCCGAGCCGTTTGTCCCGGTCGCCACTGCAACCCGGCGTGAACGGGTTGGGGCTGGCCCCACCTCTTACTGGAGTCGACTCGAGCAGCGCAAGCCCGCTCCGAAGGTGGAGCTGCATATTGAGGCTGAAGTACCCCCACCGCCAAGTCTGATTGAGCAGGCGGCGAGTCAGAAGATGGCAGACGAGAAACATCTCTACGCGGTCCGCCCCCGTTTTACCAAATCAGGTCCGGAACTGGAGGCAGAGCCGACAGTTACCGCCTCTACACGTAAACTGGGTAATGAGGATAGTGCGGCCTCTCTGCTCTCCATCTGGAGTAAGCCGACCCCAGAGGAGAGGGAGCAGAAGGCGGAAGAGGTGGTCACTGCGGCCATGTTCGAGGCAGCCGCTCTGGTAGAGACCGAAGAGGCGCTTGAAGAGGATGCTGTAGAAGAAGTGACAGAGGAAGCGGTTGAGGTTGTTGCTGTGGCAGAGGAGACTGCAGAGCCAGAGCCAGAGCCAGAGCCAGAGCCAGAGCCAGAGCCAGAGC
>CAYFOU010000060.1:0-13862 GCA_964344805.1 uncultured Piscirickettsiaceae bacterium
GAGGAGTCTGCCTTTTCTCTACTTGATTTGCGAGTGGTTTGCAGGATTTAGGTATTAACAATAGCAAAGAGATTATTTCACTCAATCGGCAGATCAATCGCAAGATTCGTCGACGTAATTTGCAGCATGTAGTAAGCGCAAATACAGACACAGACTTAACCATGGTGATCATCAAGATCAAGAGCAGTATTCTTTTCGATTCAGGATCGGCGAAGTTATCCCCGGCGGCCTACCCAACCATCGACAAAATTGTTGAGATCATCCGCCCTTATCATGACTATAGTGTCAATATTCGGGGGCATACCGATAATCAACCGATCAATACGGTTCAATTTCCCTCTAACTGGGAATTGTCCGCTATTCGGGCGACCAGCCTGTTACGCCATATCATTGAGAGCGGAGAAATTGAGTCTGCTCGAATGACGGCTACCGGATTTGGTGATCTGATTCCTGTCGATAGCAATAAAAATATGGTCGGAAGAGCCAAAAATCGCCGTGTAGAGTTTATTTTGCAGAAGATTGTTCAGTGACGAAGCTGCAATTTTTGAAATCTTATGGGCTCTTCTGTAGTGAACTCTTTTTCAGCTTTAGCAGAAAAAGATCACCATCTTTTTCTCGATACTCCACCTGTACGGGCAGATAGCCGAGAGATGGTGCGGCCCAAAGCTGGAAGCTCCGCCCTCCCTCTGATTGGCGAACGACATTGACGACATCATACTTGCCTGCAGGAACGGTGATGGGAGCGGAAGCCTTTTTGGTGAATTCATAATGGCTCCAGTTGCCTGATCTTACGATTGGGTAGCGTAATCTGCTCTTTTTCTGTTGCAGATCTCTCATCAGTGCGATCAGAAATAGCGCCTCATCGACGGTGCCGGGCTGCAGCCCATTCAGCAACTTCTGATTGCCGTTGTCATTGGCACTGACCTGTTGTGCCTCCCAATTGAAGTCACGGGTGCGCACCTTGGTCTTTTTTCCGCTCTGCTGATAGCGATACTGCAGTGGGCGCAGCTCGCCGTTCTGCCACTTCCACCACGACTCCTCGTCGATGATCTTGTTGATCATCAGCGCAGCCAGCCCGGTCGGTTCGGTATGAGTAGAGAAGCAGTACTGGGCATCCTTTCCAGCAGGGGCCTTCTCCAGTTTGTAGAGAGTCTCTCCCAGCACCATCCCCTTGGCGATAAACTGGTAACGCGCCTCGAAGGTCTCCGGGATTGCGCTGACCGCTGTCCGTGAGAGCAGAAGCAGGGTGGTGAGTAGGAGGGTTTTAACGATCCAGTTGAAGCGGTTCATGAAGGGGAGTCTGGTCGAGTTGGAGGGCGCCGTCAACCAGTGAGATGCGCCCCTCCGCAATCATCTGTACCGCAGCGGGGTAGAGGCGGTGCTCCTGCTCCAGCACCCGTGCTGCCAGCGAGTCCACATCATCGTCATCCTCTACCGCTACACTCACCTGCAGGAAGACCGGACCACCATCCAGCTCTTCGGTGACGTAGTGGACACTGGCGCCGTGAACTTTTTCTCCCGCATCCAGCGCCTGCTGATGGGTATGCAATCCCTTGAACTTGGGCAGTAGTGAGGGGTGGATGTTGATCAGTCGTCCGCTGTAGTGACGCACAAAATCAGTTGTAAGAATGCGCATGAAACCGGCCAGTACCACCAGATCGGGCTGGTGCTGGTCGATTGCGGTCATCAGTGCCTGGTCGTACGCCTCTCGCCCCTCGTAGTTTTTGTGATCCACTACCTCGGTGGTGATGCCAGCCTCGGCAGAGAACTGCAGGCCAGCCGCCTCCGGGCGGTTGCTGATCACTGCGGTGAAGCGGGCATTGAGTGTGCCCGCCTGCTGGGCGCGAATCAGTGACTGCAGATTGCTGCCACGCCCCGAGATCAGGACGACAATGGAGAGTGGATCACTCACTGCCGGGATTAGCAGAAGGAGACGGAGGGTGTTTCGTCTTCGGAGACGGTGATGGTACCGATCTTCCAGGCCTGTTCTCCCTGCTCGTTCAGCACCTCAATGGCGCGTTCGGCGTTCTCGGCAGAGACCACGACCACCATCCCGACACCGCAGTTGAAGGTGCGGATCATCTCCTCCTCCTTTACATTACCTTGTTCCTGTAGCCAGTTGAAAACAGCAGGGAACTCCCAGGATGATTGGTCGACCTCTGCGCAGGTATTGTTGGGCAGTACACGGGGAAGATTCTCAGTCAGACCACCACCGGTAATGTGGGCCAGTGCATGGACGGGTAACTGGCTCACCAGCTCCAGCAGCGGCTTGACATAGATGCGAGTGGGTTCCAGTAGATGCTCACCCAGTGGTTTGCCATCAAGGTCCTGAGCCAGATCAGCGCCAGAGACCTCAATGATTTTGCGGATCAGCGAGTAGCCATTGGAGTGGGGGCCGGAGGAGGCCATGCCGATCAATACATCACCAGCCTGTACCTTGGTGCCGTCAATAACCTCGCTCTTCTCCACGATACCGACACTGAAGCCGGCCAGGTCGTAGTCGCCCTCTTCGTACATCCCCGGCATCTCGGCGGTCTCTCCACCAATCAGCGCTGCACCGGCTTGCTCACAGCCGGTGGCAATGCCATCGACCACAGAGACGGCGGTAGCATTATCGAGCTTTCCGGTGGCGTAGTAATCCAGGAAGAAGAGGGGCTCTGCACCCTGAACAATCAGATCATTGACGCACATTGCCACCAGATCAATACCGATGGTGTCATGTTTTTCCATCTGCATCGCCAGACGTAGCTTGGTACCAACACCATCGGTACCGGAGACCAGCAGCGGGTTCTTGTAACGGTCCAGCGGGATCTCGAACAGGGCACCGAAACCGCCCAATCCAGCCAGTACACCAGGGCGTTTGGTGCGGGCTGCCAGTGGTTTGATCTGATCAACCAGATCATTGCCAGCGTCGATATCAACGCCTGCGTCGCTATAGCTCAGGGATTTTGTTGCACTCATGGTGAATCTCTATAGACCATCAATTTGAAAGCACGGTATTCTACTGGATTATGGAGCGACGTGATATTCCCAATCTCATTACCATCCTGCGGATGGTAATGGTGCTGCCGATTGTCTGGCTGATTGCCAACGGATACTTTTTGGAATCCCTCTATCTGTTTGCAATTGCCGGGATCAGCGATGGAGTCGATGGATTTCTGGCCAAGCGTTACGGTTGGCAGAGCCGTCTGGGCTCCATTCTTGATCCGCTGGCAGACAAACTGCTACTGGTCTTTACCTCGGTAGTGCTGGCCTGGATGGGGATGATTCCGATGTGGCTGGTGGCGGCCATCGTATTGCGTGATCTGCTGATTGTAGCCGGGGGAACGCTCTATCACTACCGTATCGGTGTCTATGATATGGTTCCAAGCATTGTCAGCAAAATCAATACGTTCTCACAAATTTCTTATGTGCTGGGTGTGATTCTGGTGGCAGCAATGGAGTGGCCTGCAGCGGCTGAGTTGGAGATTGCCTCCTACATTGTATTGACCACCACATTCCTCAGTGGTGCCGACTATGTCTGGACTTGGGGGTGGGCTGCCTACTGCCACTATCGGGATTGCAAAGACAAGGAACGCCAGGTTGACTGAGCAGATTCCTCTCTCGTTATCGCAACGAGAGCACGCCACCTTTGACAACTTCTACGGGGCCGAAGAGCGACCGGCGGTTGTGCTGTTGCAGCAATTGATTTCCGGGAATGCTCCTCTGCTGCTCTATCTCTGGGGAGGTGAGGGGGCAGGAAAGAGTCATCTGCTCCACGCCACCTGTAGTGGCCTTGAACAGCAGGGGGAGCGCGTACTCTATCTGCCACTGCAGTCCTTTGCCCAATATCCTCCCGAGGCGGCAGCCATACTACTGGAGGGGAGTAAGGGGTGTCGGCTGATTGTGGTGGAGGATCTGGAACAGGTGGTGGGTAACCGTGACTGGGAAGAGCAACTGTTCCACCTATTCAATCAGGCACGAGACCGACAGCAGTCGCTGCTGGTTTCGGCTCCCCAACCATTGGCGGAGCTGGGGGTGGTGCTGCCGGATCTGCGCTCCCGATTGGGAGAGGCGGTGATCGAGTATCTGCCTCCATTGAGTGGAGAGGAGAAGTGGGCGGTGGTTCAGCAACGGGCGACTGAGCGGGGGATGAAGATTGGGGACGAGGTGGTCCATTTTCTGATCAACCGTACTCCGAGGGACTTTCACACCCTGTTTGAACTGCTGGATCGATTGGATCAGCAAACACTGGCGCAGCAGCGCAAGATCACCATCCCCTTTGTAAAGGAGTTACTCGGTATTTGAGTTTTCCTGTTGTGCCTGCTCCATTTTTCCGGTGATACGGGCATAGAAGGCGCAGCTGAAAAAGAGGGCAAGGCTGAGGAAGATCTCGATCCCGGAATAGAGTCGCTCCAGTGGATCAACCACAAAGTCTCCAACCCCGTGGATAAAGTAGAGGATCGCCAGAAAACCGGTCCAGGCGTGGGTATAGGCGCGACCATGGAGCAGACCGCGCAATGGGAACAGCAGCGGAACCACCATCACGATCAGCACCATTGCGGTAGGGAAGTATTCGGAAGGGGCCAACCAGATCACCCACAGCAACAGATGAGCCAGCAGTGCAAAGTAGCTGCTCAAGGCGGTGATGCGAAACAGTCGCTGTCTTGGATTGGGAGTCTCCATGGGCGGGCCATTATACGGTGTTTGTAGTAGGCTACACGCTTCCAACAGTAAAAGGGATTTGAAAAAAGGTTTTTCAGGGATGGTACGTCTGTTTGAAAATATACTCTGGAGCAGCCGACTGGTGGTGCTGGCAGCGGTGCTCTCCAGCCTGCTCGCCTCACTGGCGATGTTCTACATGGCCACGGTGGATGCCTTCTATATGGTCTCACACCTGCTCCACTATGCTGATCCTTCGCTGGAGCCAGCGGCACGTAGCAGCCTCCATGCCTCGACGGTGACCCATATTGTCGAGATTGTCGATGGCTACCTGTTGGCAACGGTGCTGCTGATCTTTGCGCTGGGGCTGTATGAGCTCTTTATCAGCAAGATTGATGCGGCAGAGGGGGAGAATACCGCCTCCAACATCCTGCTGATCAAGAGCCTGGATGACCTCAAGGGGCGGCTGGCGAAGGTGATTCTGATGATCCTGATCGTCAAGTTCTTTGAACACACGGTATCGATGCAGTTCAGCACCCCGCTCGACCTGCTCTATATGGCGGGGGGAATCGCGCTGATCGGATTGGCGCTCTACCTCTCTCACGCCGGTGAGGGGGAACACTGATGCCCAGCTACAGTGGTATCCTCCGCAAAATGCAGACCACGCTGGAGGAGGTGGTGGAGTACCAACTGCCGATTGGCGATGATCTGGTGCCGATGAATGAGTGGATTGGCAAGTCGATCTCACTCCACTACCAGGGAGAGATCCACTGTGTCAGTTGTGGCCGCAAGAGCAACAAGAGCTTCAATCAGGGCTACTGTTACCCCTGTTTTCGTTCACTGCCGGAGTGCGATAGCTGTATCATCAAGCCGGAGCAGTGCCACTATCGACAGGGGAGCTGTCGGGATGCGAGCTGGGGTGAAGCCCACTGTCTGACCGACCATTATGTCTACCTCTCCAACACCTCCGGGGTCAAGGTGGGGATCACCCGGGGTAGCCAGATCCCAACCCGCTGGATGGATCAGGGGGCAGTGCAGGCTCTGCCGATTCTGCGGGTGCGAGAGCGTCTGCTCTCCGGGCTGGTGGAGGTGGCGATGAAGGCCCATGTGGCGGACAAGACCAGTTGGCAGCGGATGTTGAAGGGGGAGCCCGAGCTTGTCGATCTGGCAGCAGAGCGGGATCAACTGTTCGAGCTGTGCCGACCGGAACTGGAGCAGATTATTGAGCAGGAGGGAGAAGGCGCGTTGATCCGGCTGGAGCAGGAGTCTGTGGTCGAGATCCGCTATCCGGTGGAGCGCTATCCTGCCAAGGTCAAATCCTTCAATTTTGACAAGACACCTGATGTGGAGGGCACGCTACAGGGGATCAAGGGACAGTATCTGATTCTGGACAGTGGGGTGATCAATATTCGCAAGTTTGGTGGCTATCAGATTGAGCTCGATCTTTAGTGGTGACCTTTTTCCAGTGAGCGGCTGCGGTTGTTGATATAGAACCAGCAGCAGATCAGCAGCCAGTAGATCCCTAGCAGGTGATCGGGGTGCTGCAGGTCCTGCATCACCGAGTAGAGAATCAGACCAAAGGCGGCAATGCGAGCAAATTCACGGCTCTCTTCGGTGCCCCCCTGTTGGTAGAGGTGGAGGGCGGCCCGATCCAGAAGTACCTTCAACAGGATGACCACCGCGAGTGCCATCAGTAGATAGTGGAAGGTCTCCTGATTCATTCCGTGAGCTATTCCAGATAGGCGGAGAAGAGCGGCAGCAGCTCCCGCTTCCAGTCAAATTCGATGCTGAAGGAGGCGAGGGTGGCGAAGGTGTCGAGGATGATCAGCGCATTGGAATTGATGTTCTCATGCTCAAAGAAGTCATCCAGCCGTTTGGTGAAGGATTCGTTGAGTACACTCACCTTCTGGTAGATCTCCGCCAGCCCCTCGATATCGAGATTGGCCTCCTGGCCCTCGTCCAGTTTCAGGTGCTGGGCCATGATATAGGTGGAGATGGCGCGGTAGATGGTCTCCTCGGTGGTGGCAAAGGGCTGGTGGGTAAAGGCCATCGGGCGCAGCTTGTCGAGAATGGGGCAGCCGCTGGTGGCCATCACCAGACCGATCAGGGAGCTGAGGCCATCCTGAATCTCGCTCCGCTTCACCACCTCGCGCTCCCGCAGGCTAGCGCGAACATTGACCACGGTGATTGCAACAACGTCCTCGAACGGTTTGACGATCGCGTTGAGGTTATAGGCAATGGGGCACTGTGGATGCTCCTCTGTTGAGAGGGTGCAATTGGGACACTGGTGGTAGCCGAGATCCATCCACGGTTCGATCTCGGTCTGGATGGAACGGGCATCGAGTGCGCAGCTCTGGTCGTCGAGCTTCAATTCAAAACGTTCAATGCGGCCATTGTCGAATTCAAAAGTGTAGTTGATATCCATTGTTCTTGTTCTGTTGTTTCTGCTTACATCCTGATCAAGGATAGTGTACTGATAACCTTATGGGGTTGTCTCGTTGCTCTGATGAGTAATTGGGGGGCAATGCAGTAATATTAGCGTCTCTTATGCGGGTTTCATGGAGTTAAACGGATGGTCGGTAATCTCTTTTCTGCAGTTCCTTTCGAGATTGGGGAGGAGATTCTTGAGACATTGGTGCAGCATGGTGATGTACGGATTGAGCGTATTCTCTCCAAGGGGCATACCTCGCCGGAAACGGGTTGGTATGACCAGCAGGAACATGAGTGGGTGGTGGTGCTGAAGGGAGCTGGAACGCTCACCTTCGAGGATGGTGAGGTGGTTGAAATGGGGGTTGGGGACTACATCAATATCCCGGCTCATCGCAGGCATCGGGTCTCCTGGACCGCGCCGGATGAGGTGACGCTCTGGTTGGCACTGTTTTATCGCTGAGCAGCAGTCAGCCTACTTGTCGGATTTTTTCTTTTTCTTCTTTCCCTTCTTCTTTTTCTTTTTATCTTTTTTACTCTTCTTCGTCTTCTTGATCTCTACGGTCTTCTGCTTGTAGCGCCCCTTGATCTTCTTCTTGAAGTACTTGCCCTTCGATTCGGCCATCAGCAGCCCGTCATAGGTGGACAAGAGCACGCCATGGTACTGGATGACCCGACCGTTCCTGAATTCGATCTCCATGATGCGCTTTTTGTCATCATAGCCGGCGGAGACGATGCCGCTGCTGCCGATCTCCGTCCGCTCCATGGCGTGGCTGATCCCCGAGAGGGAGAGCAGCAGAAGGGATAATATCCATATCTTGATCTTCATGTTCAATACCTATGGTTTATCGGTTAGGCTGCTTTTCGGATGGCTGGATTGGACCACTGACGTTCACGGTCATCATGAATGCCATCCCCGATAAACCCTTTCCCTCCGCGTTGGCAGGAGTAGTCTTGATTCCGCTGGCTCAGCTCACTGTAGAGGGTTTCAAACCCCTTGCATTTCCAGAAAAAGAAGTCCTGTGGGGTAAAGTAGAAGCTGATGGTGTGGCCGTAGGCATTCTTGAGGCGAAAGCGAGTTTTCTCACTGAGCAGGGCGATATCCATCTTTTTCGCATCGGTACGACTCATCAGCAGGGTTTGCGGATTTCCCTCGATACAAAAGCCTACTTTGACCTTCTTTGTTTCTCTGTTTTGACGGTTCATGGCGCATCCTCGATCTATCAGGAAAATAGTGGCAACTGTGCGCAGAGAAAATGCAATCTTCATGCCTGTTTTTTAGGCGTATACAGACAGGTTATGGCACAAGGAATGCATTTTTCATAGTGAATGGTGAGCCAAAGGCTCGGAATTATTCATTGTGAAAGGGGAATAATGATGTCCAGAAAGGTAAAAGCAGAGCTGAAAGAGGCGGTACGGCTGGCGGTCGGTGTAATGTTGATGGTGGGAGCCATCTGGGTTGAGCAGTAGGGTGGAATTACTTTTTGAGCCCCTGTTGAATCGCCTGTAACCGGTTGGTGTGGTACTCCTCCTGGGCACTGCTAGTGTCCTGATCCAGGTAGACCCGGTGGGTGTTCTCATCATTGATCGATGAACTCTGATCGCACCCGCTGAGTAGTAACAGGGTAGAGAAAACGAGTATCTTGTACATTTAGAACATCTCCATACTGTCTGCACCAAAATTGGACTGCTTTTCGAGTAGCTGCTCCAGTTCTGCTGCCGGCAGGGGTCTGGAGAAGTGGTAGCCTTGCAGCTCTTCACACTTGTGCTGACAGAGGAAGTCCGCCTGTTCGGCGGTTTCCACCCCTTCAGCAACCACGTCGAACCCCATACTGTGGGCCATGGCAATCACCGCCTTGACCAACGCCATATCCTCTTTGGCATCCGGTATCTGGCGAATAAACTGCTGGTCGATCTTGATGATGTCGATTGGCAGACGTTGCAGGTAGTTCAAACTTGAGTAACCGGTTCCAAAGTCATCCACGGCAATGGAGATCCCGGCAGCGCGGATCTTGTCGAGGGTTTTGGCCACCTGCTCCAGATCATCAATGGTAGTGGTCTCGGTAATCTCCAGCTTGAACCAGGGCGGAGCGATGCTCTTCTTGCGAATGGTATCGATCAGCCCCTCTGCCAGCCCATCCTCCTGTAGCTGTATGGCAGAGAAGTTGACGGCGATTCGGACCGCAGGGAAGCCCCGCTTGATCCAGTCAAGATGCTGATCAATCGCCTCTTCGATAATCCATTTTCCCACCGCATTGATCAGCCGCTTCTGCTCCAGAATGGGGATAAAGCGGTCAGGAGGGACCATCCCCAGTGTGGGGTGGTGCCAGCGCAGCAACACCTCACAACCAACAATCTGCAGATTGTGGGTATCCACCTGTGGCTGGTAGTAGAGTTCATACTCCCCGTTTTCAAGCGCAGTATGGATCGAGTTGTTGATCTCATGGTCATACTGCGTCTTGTTTCTCATATCCAGCTCATAGAATGAGTGGCTGTTGTCCCCGTTCTGTCTGGCGTAGTCCAGTGCGGTATCTGCGCAGCGCAGCATCGACTCTGCACTGTCACAGTGTTTGGGATAGAGTGAGATGCCTACGTTGAATCCAAGCATTACCTCACCATCGTTCAACATGTAGGGAGATTTCAGTGCCTGCAGAAGATTTCCCGCCAACTGTTCAACATCCGTCAGATCGGAACCGGAACACTCTTCGCAGAGAACGGCAAAATGGTCTCCACCAATACGTGCAATCACCTGCTGCCGATTGATCTGTTTCTCAAGGCGTGTAGTAATCTCCTTGAGGATGATATCCCCCGCCTCATGCCCATAGACGGTATTGATGCGTCTGAAGTTGATCACATCAACAATCAGTAGTGACATCGTGTTTTTGCTGAGGGTCGACTCCTTGATCTTCTGCATCAGATAGATCAAAAAGAACTGGCGGTTGAGCAGACCGGTCAACGGGTCGTTGTTGGTGATGTTGTGGAGTTCCTGCTGGATCTGCTTCTCTTCTTCGATTTCACGCTCCAACTGGCGGATGTTGTCCTGCAGTGCGCTATTCAGGGTCTGGATGCGTAGCTGAGTATTGATCTTTGCCAGTAGCAGTGAGCGAGGGAAGGGAGTGGAGATAAAGTCATCTCCGCCGGACTCCAGCGCGGCACTGATCTGCTCTTCACTCGATTCAGCAGAGAGAAAGAGAATCGGTTCATGGGACCAACGGCTATTTGCCTTGATCTCCTTGGCGATCTCATACCCTTCTGTGTTCTGTGGGTGGAGGGTGATCAGAACGAGATTGGGGCGCTGTTGCTGGAAGCAAACCAGTGCATCAACCCGGCTGGTGGCTTCAAACAGAGTGAAGTGCTCTGCTTCCAATGCCCCCCTGAGATGCTCCCTGCTTGGATTGTCACTGTCGACAATAAGAATGGTGGCCGGATGATTTGGCATGGTAAACGCAGTGGAACATGAAATCTATTTTGTTTTTTGTAAGGGGTTTATCTTGTTAAGGATAGCATGGTTGATAGAGGATACTGAATAAAGAAAAGGCTTACAGCGGTATTTGTAAGCCTTTTCTTAAAGAGGATATTGGTTATTTCCGGCACATACCAGATAATTATCCAATTGGAGCATTGGAAATACCAATGGCAACTCATCAGTATGCCGGTCAATTTTTCCGGTTGATTGTAGCCAGATGAACGGTTTCTTCCCGGCAGATATACATCATCCAGGTCCCATCCTTGTAGTTATCCTGGTATTTGTTAAGGACGATATGGCACTCTTGGGTTGGAATATTCTGCTCAATCACCTGTTGAGAGTGAATATCCTGCACTGGGTTGAAGGTCAACAGGACTACGGTGCTTATGCTGTAAATATCCATGACATCACCTCACTTACTATCTGGATTGATAAAAAAATATTTATCTTTGCATAAGAAAATGCATCAGGCGTGCCAAGCTTTATTGGGTACCAGTAACACACTCATGTGTGATGAAAAAGGGCCATCTAATTAAGCATATCTTTGTGGCGCTGTGGCTATTCTCGGGCGGTGCGACTGCACTCGCCTATGCTGCCATGGATGAACAGGCTCCTGAGCTGGAGATCTCGGAGTGGATCAATGGTGAAGGGATTACACTGGAATCACTGTGCGGGAAGGTGGTGATTATTGAGTTCTTTCAGCTCTGGTGTCCCGGATGCAACCATTCCTCTATTCTGTTGATGGAGAAGTGGGGCGGTGATTTCTACCATCAGATCAGTGCCGGGGAGCTGATTCACCGACTCCTGCAGGAGTAGTGGTTACCATGGCATAGGCATTCGGCCCATCCCCATCTGATCGAAGTTGGGCATCATCCCGTTGCCCCTGTTGCGGTACTGCTTCCGGTAAGGGCTTTGTGACTGTGTACGTTGCTTGAACAGCAGTTTCTTCTGCTGAGCAATTTCATAACAGCGCCAGATTGAACCGTCACCCTCCTCTGCGCTCTCTACGCAACGGATCTCCTGATCAATCAGCGACATGCGCTCTTCTGCCCGGGCCTTCTTTCGTTGAAGATGTTTCAGCAACTCCGCCTTGGATGGACCCTGGCTCTCCTCCATTGCCCAGATGTCTTCCTGTTGGAACCCAGTGAGAGAGGAGGGAAAATTGTAGTGGTTATCTGCAACCGCTACAGAGGTGATCAGTGATGCTGTGAACAGTACGCCAATTTTATTTTGCATGGGATAACCTGGCTGCTGGTTCAATTATACAGTGGATATAGTCTCATAGTTTGGTTATGAGGATATGGAATTTAGCGCCTGATATTTATGGTGGTATCTTGGTGCCAGCTTTCTATTATTGGAAGAATGGATGGTGAAGAGGATGAATAGCACAACCAGTTGGTTGATGATCGGGCTTTTAAACGGAATCGCCTCTTTTGCCGTATGGGCTGATGAGTTACCGGGTGATGAAGCACCCCATCTGATTGATTTTGTTGAGGGCAGAGTCCATCACGTTCAGATGCATCTGGTTCATACAGAACAGACTTTGGAAAGCGGATGGGTGAGAATGAGCCAATGTCATCGAGATATGGCGCCCACAGGGCGTTCCAGTGTGGGCTTCCATCCTGAAAGAATTCGCAATCTCCGGTTAACGGGTATAAAGAAGATTGGGAAAAGCTGGATTGGTAAAGAGGGGGCATCCATTGAGATGGAGGATATTGGGCAGGGCAATGAGGTCTGTTTTGAGGGGGAGCTGAGAGCGGTTTATTGGAATGGTGATCAGTATCACCAAAAAAGCGGCCCCTATTTTTTACGCTTTCTGGATGGCTATTTTCCGTTAAAACTGGATCTGATGATGGATAGTGAGAAATCAGATGTCAGGGTATCAGCCGTGGAGCCTGACTGGGTTCCATATCGCCTTGAGGCGGGAAGATTGAAAATCAACCTGCTGTTTGAGGGGAAGCTGACACTTGATTTTGTTTTGGCTGAGGAGAGGTGAATGTCTATTCTGAAAGGTGCTGCTGGATTGCTCTATCTGTTGATCTCCTTCACAGTGACTGCAGGCGATAACCGGTGGAGCAGTGAAGATGGTCAGCCTACTGTAATTGAACTATTCACCTCTCAGGGCTGCAGCAGTTGCCCTCCAGCCGAGAAGTGGTTGAGCCAATTGAAACAGAGCCCAAAGCTGTGGAAGGAATTCATCCCCTTGGCCTTTCATGTGGACTATTGGGATGATCTTGGTTGGAAAGACCCATTTTCAGATAGGGCCTATACCTTCAGGCAGTACCAGTATCGAAAGGAGGGTGCGGTACGATCAGTGTATACACCTGGGTTTGTGGTGAATGGACAAGAGTGGAGAGGGGGGCAATTTTTTCCGGAAAAACCAGAAATGTCCGGCAAACTGGAAGCTCG
This sequence comes from uncultured Piscirickettsiaceae bacterium, assembly GCA_964344805.1. Lineage (GTDB taxonomy): Bacteria > Pseudomonadota > Gammaproteobacteria > Thiopontia. The sequence goes on from CAYFOU010000060.1 coordinate 12,944, forward strand.
GTTAACTGACCATCAATTAAGCGTAACCTTCTCCCCATTGGAATCTGCGGAAGCTGAGGCTATATTGCTCAATATAGCCATACTTGGGAGCAATATCCGCACAGAAATAGCTGCTGGAGAGAATGCAGGAAGAGATCTCACTCATGATTTTACTGTACTCAGCTATTTGCCTAATCACTTCTCAAGTAATCACCAGTGGGAGATAGCTCTTCCTGATCTCGGAAACTTGCCGGGTGAAAGGCAGGGGATTGTGATCTGGTTAAGCAAACGAGGTTCAATCAAGCCTATTCAGGCGATTGGTGGCTGGATAGAGGGTTGAGCTGCCATCTATCTCTATATCAAGCCCATCACATTCCCCTGACTTGATCAATTTTTATACTGCTGCCTTGATAAGGGTTTCGATTCTGCGATTAATAAACAGATCCAGCTCATGTACAAAGCGTTCAGCAATGAGTTCGCTGGTATATTGGTATAGTGATTCAGTGATGAAATTTGAGAATTTGTGGAATTCAGGCACATACTCTTCTGGAATATTTACCACCAGATCCGCATCAATCTTGAAATCATACCGCTTGAAGATGGGGTGAAAGTGCTGGAGGAACTCTTCAGCCTCACTTTCTTTGAAGCCATCTTCCATCAAGGATTGCTTCATACCTCCTGAGTAGATAGCCCAATTGGAGTTGTCAGATTCAGATGGAGAGGAGGATGGAAAGTCAATTATTTCAGTCATTTCTTTTTCCTTTATGTAATTATTCTGTCAAATTGCCATCAATCACACATATATGATTAGGTTGGGCTGAAAATTAATGCAGAATCTGTACCATCATGAGATGGCGTGGTTCAATTGACCAAGACCAAGGGGGCTTTCCCCAACCAGAACAGCCTGCTGAAGCTGCTCTACCTCGGCATCCAGAATGCC
>CAYFOU010000061.1:0-13825 GCA_964344805.1 uncultured Piscirickettsiaceae bacterium
TTCGGAACTATTGATTTAAGGTCTTGTCAACGGCTTTCAATGCCGCTTCCAACTGCTCTCGTTCGGTATAAAAGTGGGGGGAGAGTCGAATCCCTCCGGCACGTACCGCACACTGGACACCCTGTTGGGTGAGCTGCTGATGGATCGATTCCAACGGCTGCCCCTCGATCTGAAAGGTGACAATCCCGGCGTAGCGGCTCTCCTCTGTTGGTGTAATCAGCGAGAGGGCCGGATGGGCCTCAATCGCCTCGATCAGGAAGCGGCTGTGGTCGAGAATTCTGGCCTCTACCTGCTCCATTCCGACCTCCTCCAATAACGAGAGAGAGGCCTCCAATCCATGAATGCCGAGCATATTGGGGCTACCCGCCTCAAAGCGGCGGGCACTCTCGGCGATCTCCCAGCCGGGGCCGGTATCGAACGATTGATGGTCAAACTCGAAGGCCGATTGGCGCATATGCCAGCCATACTGGTGAAGCTGTAGCTGCGCTCTCGCCTCCGGGGTGGAGTAGAAGAGGGCACATCCCTCCGGGGCCATCATCCACTTGTGTCCATCGGCCACCACAAAATCGGGGCGGATGGCGGCACCCTCCATCTTCAATGCCCCCAGGCTCTGAATTGCATCGATACAGAAGAGAATATTGTGCTTCTGGCAGAATTCCCCGATCCGCTGCAGATCCATTCGCAGGCCGGTGCCATACTGCACCGAGCTGATCGAGATCAGTCGGGTCTGTTCATCGACCTGTGCAAACAGCGCCTCTTCCGGGGTGGAACCACCCTCCAGATCGGCCACACGGGTGGTGACCCCATAGCGCTGCAGTGATTCCCACACCACGCTGTTGGAGGGGAACTCCTGATTGGAGATCACCACATTCTCACCAGCCTCCCATGACAACCCATGGGCCACCACCGAAAGCCCCTCCGAGGTGCTCTTCAGCAGTGCAATATCCTCGCTACTGCCGATTCCCACCAGTCGACTCAACCGTTCCCGCAGTCGGTTTTCCACCTCCAGCCACTGCGGATAACGGGAGGAGCCGATCCGCCCATTCTCCTCCGCAAACTGCTGGATCGCCTCTACGGTGCGTTGCGGCCAGGGGGAGACTGCCGCATGGTTTAGGTAGATCAGCCCCGGCTCTAGCTGGAATTCGTGGTGCAGGTTCATCAGGGGTACACTACACCGCTTCTTAATCTGTTGGAATCTCTCAATGTCACAAGCGATTGAACAACTGCTCGAAATCATGTGCACCCTGCGTGATCCTGAAAAGGGGTGTCCATGGGATCTGGAGCAGAGTTACCAGACCATTGTCCCCCATACACTGGAGGAGGCCTATGAGGTGGCTGATACCATCGAGCGTGGTGCACTGGATGAGCTGAAGGGGGAGCTGGGAGACCTGCTGTTTCAGGTGGTCTTCTATGCACAGATTGCAGCAGAGGAGGAACGTTTTGATTTTGAGGCGGTGGTGGAGTCGATCAACCAGAAGCTGATCCGCCGCCACCCTCATGTCTTTGATGAGGCCGAGGTGGAAGACTCAGCCTCACAGACACGTCTCTGGGAGCAGCTGAAGCAGCAGGAGCGGTCAGAGCAATCTACGGAGCCTCCCAGTGCACTGGATGGAGTACTGAGTTCACTGCCGGCACTGACCCGTGCTGCCAAGATTCAGCGCCGTGCCGCCCATGTTGGTTTTGACTGGCCCGAGGTGGGTGGGGTGCTGGACAAGGTGGAGGAGGAGTTTGCCGAGCTGCGTCAGGAGTTGGATGCGCAGCAGATCAGTAGTGATCGGGTGGAGGAGGAGATGGGAGATCTGCTCTTCTCGATGGTCAATCTCTGCCGCCATCTCGATCTGGAGAGTGAGGGGACGTTGCGTCGTGCCACCGCCAAGTTTGAACACCGTTTCCGCAAGATGGAGCAGCAACTGGCAGCAGGGGGGCAGTCACTGGAAGGGATGGAGCTTGAGGAGATGGAGGCGGCCTGGCAGAACGCCAAACAGGAATCAGCCTAGCTTCTTCTCCCGCTTCTTGCGCCGCTCCCGCTTCAGTTTCGATTCCCCCTGCTGGCGCTGCTGTGCCATCTCCTCATCGTGCTGCTGGTAGAGGGCCAGCTCCATCAGGGTCTCTGAACGTCCCAGTTTGCGTACCTGGGCACGGTAGCGGGTGAGCAGTGGATTGCGGCTCACCAGCTTGTCGATATAGCCGCTGTTGGGGGGCTCCATCAGCCAGAAGGGGGCCGTGTTGAAGAGGGCGGAGAGCAGAATTGCCGCCATTGCCAGAATCTCGATGGCGGTGATGATCTGGTAGCTGAGGCCGCCGCTCTGCCAGTCACCCAGCAGTCCGGAGATATCCAGTGCAAAGACCAACAGCAGGGTGACCAGTCCGATGCGGAAGCCGAGGTAGCTGATCATCTCCACAATGCGGAAGCGTTTGTTGAGCTGTAGCGGTGTCAGGGGGGGGGTATCCAGTGACGGTTTGATCAGATACTGCAGCGGATCGAAGCGGCCACTGGGATAACGGATCTGCTGTGATTCCGAGAAGCCGTTTTCCAAAATACGTCGTTGCAGGCTTTTGGTCAGGGTGAGCATAATGTGTCTGTTGTTTTGGTCTTTGTTATCGAGAGAACTATAATTATTTTTTATATAAAATAACTCGAAGTAGTGTATGGATTATCCACTTAGCCCGCTCAGATTTTTGATTGTCGATGATTCCGGCAATTATCGCACCTCGCTGCTCACTTTGCTCACCGATGCCGAGGTACCGAGTCGGCAGATCGACTCGGCGGCCAATGGTGAAGAGGCGCTGAAGCTGATCGCAAGCAACCACTATGATGTCATTCTCTGCGACTTCTATATGGGGGAGGGGAAGGATGGGCAGCAGGTGCTGGAGGAGAGCCGTGCCCGTGGCATTTTGGGTTACTCCACCATCTTTATCATCATTGCTGCCGAAACCGCCCGGGCAATGGTGCTGAGTGTGGTGGAGAATCGCCCCGATGACTATCTGACCAAGCCCTTTACCCGTTCGGTGCTCTCTTCACGCCTGCATAAACTGATCTCTGACAAGGAGGGGTTGAGAGAGGTGGATGAGGCGCTGGGCAAGAAGAGCTACCAGCGGGCGATGCACCATCTGAATCGGTTGATTGAGGCACGCAGTGAATGCCCCTATGAGCTGTTGCGGATCAAGGCGGATATCGAGGAGAAGAATCGCTACTACGATCAGGCGTTGCAGATCTATGAGGAGACGCTGGAGGAGCAGTCGCTGATCTGGGCTCGGCTTGGCAAGGGGCGTGTGCTCTACAGCAAGGAGCGCTATGCGGAGGCGCTGGCCTGTTTCGAGCAGGTGCTGGAAGAGAACGATGCGCAGAATGTGGCGCGGGACTGGATGGCGCGCACGCTGATGAAGATGGATCAGGGGGAGCGGGCACAGGAGATTCTGGAGGATGCGGTAGAGCAGTCCCCACGGGTGTTGAAGCGGCAGAAATTGCTGGCCACTGTGGCCGGGAGTAATGGTGATCATGAGGTTGCCGAGCGCGCCTACAAGAGCGTGATCCGGCTGGGAGAGCACTCGATGTTTCGGGACATCTCCGACTTTACCGGCCTTTCGGATCTGCTGATGGCACAGAATGCGCCCCAGAAGGCGCTGAAGACCCTGAAACAGGGGAAGAAGCGCTTTGCTGGAGATACCTCTGCACAAATCAAGAGCGCGATGGAGGAGGGGCGGGCCTATGAAAAGCTGGGGCGCAAGGCGGATGTGGACCGGATGCTGAAGCAGGCAATGCAGCAGTTCGAGAAGCGCCACGGCGTGATTGCCCCTGAGGTGGCGCTGGAACTGGCCGGAAAGCTGAATGAAAACAGTATGCGGATGCAGGCCGATGCGGAACAGGCGGATGGCCTGATGGCGAAATCACTGGAGCAGAAGAGTGACAAGATCCGGGCGCGTAATAAGGAGTTGCTGAAGGATATTCTCAGCGAGGTGACCCAGCACAACCACAACAATGAGGAGATCCAGCAGGAGATCGAGGATCTGGTTGAGCAGTCGGACATGGATGAGGAGGAGAAGCAGTCTCTCAATGCCGCACGGCAGGAGGTGGTGGCGCTCAACAATGATGGGGTCTCTCTCTACAAGGAGGGGAAGGTGGTGGAGGCGGCCTCCATCCTCTACGAGGCCGCAGAGCGTCTTCACGGAAATCGGGTGATCAACCTCAATGCTGCGCAGGCGCTGTTGGGGATGATGGTGGCACAGGGGCCCAATCAAACACTGATCGAGAGAACCGATGCCTGTCTCAGTCGTGTGCCGATTGAGTTCCACGACCAGAAATATGAGAAGTTGCGCAATCTGTTTGAGCAGTTTCTGAATCGTCTGGATCAGCAAAAGGCGGATTGAGTTCAGTCAAATTTATGGATTGGTTTTGTTTATTTTCGGATAAAGTTGGATAAAAGGGAGGTTTGTATTATTCTGTAATAATTCGGTCGCGTTATATTGGGCAAGATTCTCGTGACAATACGAATATGGTAATGGAATGAATTGTTTACAACTTATTTACAATAATTGAGGTTATGGTAATCTTCGCATGATGATGCCAACAGTAAAGGATTGTAAAGAGTAGTAATTGGATTATGGATGCTCAGGACTTTCCATTACAGCCCTATACTTTTCTGATTGTCGATGATTTCGGCAGTTATCGTGCCTCCCTGTTGACCCTGTTGACCGAAGCAGGGGTACCCAGCAAGCAGATCGACTACACCGATAGTGGTGAAGGGGCGCTGGAGCTGATGGAAGAGAATCGCTACGACATCATCCTCTGTGACTTCTATCTCGGTGATGAGCGCAAGGATGGGCAGCAGGTGCTGGAAGAGAGCCGCGCCCGTGGGATTCTGGGTTACTCCACCATCTTCATCATGATTACCGCAGAGACTGCACGGGCGATGGTGCTCAGTGTGGTGGAGAATCGCCCCGATGACTACCTGACCAAACCCTTCTCCCGCTCTATTTTGACCGGACGTATCGAGCGCTTGGCGAAGGCCAAGAAGGGACTGAAAGAGGTGGATGAGGCGCTCAGCAAGAAGAGCTTCAAGCGGGCACTGGTGATTCTTGACCGGTTGATCATGGAGCGTTTCGAGAGACCGTGGGAGCTCTTCCGGATCAAGGCCGATATTCTGGAGAAGAATCGCTATTTTGAAGAGGCGATGGAGATCTACGAAACCACGCTGCTGGATCAGAATCTGCTCTGGGCGCAGATGGGCAAGGGGAGGCTGCTCTATAACCAGGGAGAATATGAGGGGGCGCTGGAGTGCTTCAAGGCGGTGCTGGGGGAGAATGACGCGCAGAATATTGCACGGGACTGGATGGCGCGCACGCTGGTGAAGATGGGCGAGGGGGAGTTGGCCCAGTATGTGTTGCAGGAGGCGGTTGATCAATCTCCCAAGGTGCTGAAGCGGCAGAAGCTGCTGGCCTCGGTTGCGCAGGAGAATGGGGATCTGAAGGCCTCGCAGAAGGCGTATGAGAATACGGTACGGCTGGGCGCCTATTCGATGTTTCAGGATATCTCCGACTACACCGGCCTCTCCGATGTATTGATTGCGCAGAATACGCCACAGAATGCGTTGAAGGTGCTGAAGAAGGCGAAGCGCAATTTTCCGGGGAACCCCTCGGCACAGATCAAGACCGCTCTGGAGGAGGGGCGCGCCTATGAGGAGCTGGGCAGACCGACCGATGTAGACCGGATGCTGAAGGAGGCGATGCGCAAGTTCGAGCGTCGTACCCATACACTGGACCCGGAGGTGGCGCTGGAGTTTGCTACCAAGCTGAATGAGAACAGCATGCGGGTACAGGAGGAGGCGGATGACGCCTCCGGCCTGATGCAGGTGACGCTGCAGGCAAAGAGTGCCGCCCTGCGTGACAAGAACAAGGCCTATGTGAAGGAGATCCTCAAGGAGGTTACCCAGCAGAATCACAACAATGACGAGATCCAGGAGCGGGTCAAGGAAGTAGTTGAGAACTCCGATATGGATGAACAGGAGCGTGCCTCTCTCGATGAGGTGCGCCGTCAGGTACTGGAACTCAACAGTGAAGGGGTCTCCTACTACAAGCAGGGCGACTATGTGAAGGCGGCAGAGATCCTCTTCGAGGCGGCCGAGCGGCTCTATGGCAACCGGGTAATCAACCTCAATGCAGCTCAGGCGCTGCTGGGATTGATGGTCAAACAGGGGGTCAGTGAAGAGTTGCTGGACAAGGTAGACGCCTGCCTCAGCCGTATTCCCAGAGAGGGGCACGACGAGAAGTATAAAAAGCTGCATGATCTGTTCGAGCAGTTTATCGAGAAGATAGAGGAGTCGGAGTAGTGGAGCTGAAGCAGAAACTTTCCACCCAGATGCACGATCTGATGAATCAGATGAGTGTACTGCTGCTGCAGATTGATCTGGGAGACCGGGTCAAGGATCAACATGCGCTGCAGAAGAGCAGCCGACAGCTGTTTGAGGGGCTGAAGGAGATGCAGATGCTGCTGCGTCTGCATCTGGATCGGCTCAAAATCAATCGTCTTGACCAGCCTCTCTGCAATGCACCTCAGGATGCGCTGGGCAGGCACGAGGTGCTGATTGAGGCCGCCGGGATTGAGACCGAAGTCCATTGCGATCCGGATATTGTCGCCCTCTATGATGCACTGCTGGTCTCCACGGTGATCTCCAGTGCGGTATTCAGGGCGCTTAACAGCAAGGCAAAGAGGATGGTGCTCCATGCCGAACCTTCAGATGGAGGGTACCTGTTCTCGGTGGAGGATGATGGAGTACTGCATGGGGATGATCATGTGCCCATTGCAGAAGATGAGCGGGTGGATGTGCTGATTGGACGGGAGGTTGCCAGAGGGCATAGCCGTGGAGAGCGGCAGGGCCGTTTTTCAGTAGGGCAGAGTGAGCAACTGGGCGGAAACCATATCACTCTATGGATTCCCTGAGCGCTGGTATGATCTCTGTTTCAGGTCGGGGAGAGCTGCAGCTTTTCTGTCCAGATTGTCTGAGTCTCCTGTAGCACCTCTTTTTTGTAGGCCACTGCAGCCGAGTGGCCCCAGACCGGCCCCGGCCAGGCGGGATCATCGCGGAATCGCCCGATATGGTGTAGATGGAGCTGAGGCACCAGATTGCCGAGGGCCCCTACATTGAGCTTGTCCGGCTGGTGGAGGGTGAGGAGTGCCTCCTGTACCCGGCTCGACTCCTCCAGCAGAGTGATGCGCTGTTCCGTTTCAAGATCAATCAGCTCACGCAGGGCGGGTAGCCGGGGGACCAGAATAATCCAGGGGTAGCGGGCATCGTTCAATAACAGTACTCGGCTCAGGGGGAGGTCCCCCAGTGGCAGACAATCCTTTTCTAGTTGTGGATGAAGGTGCCATGACTCCATTACCTACTCCTTTCTGTTTTGTGGGGTTGTGGTTTTTGCATCGAAGCAGTGGTCGACCAGATGGAGGATCGAGCGGTAGTGGATGCCGCTATGGCGGGAGAGACCGATCTCGCAGGTGCGGCTGCTGGAGCAGCCCTGTTCCACATTTTCCGGGAGCTGTTTCCGCAGGTGGGAGAGGGCGGCTGCATTGAGGGTTGGGGTGGTGAACCCCTTGTCTCCGGCAAAACCGCAGCACCCCTCCTCTTCGGGTTGAAAAATCTGTTTGGCACAGTGGTGGGCAAGGGTTTCGAACTCGGCAGTCAGTCCCCGTTTGCGGGCACTGCAGGGGATATGAAGGGCAATCTGCTCCAGCTGGGTATGGCGCTGCAGTTTTGGCAGCAGATAGTGGAGGGCGAAGGGGACCGGCTCCAGAAGCTCCATTGGCTGTTGGAACTGCTCCACCATGCGTGCGGTGCAGGGGCTGCTGTCGCAGAGAATCGGCAGCGTGCCCTGTTGGCTCGTCTCCCAGAGTGTCTGCTCCAGATGCTGACTGCTTTCTGTTGCAGCCTTTATTTCTCCCTGACTCTGAAAGGGGAGGCCACAGCAGTGGGCGGTATGTTCTGCAGGCAGCACCATGGTATAGCCCGCCTTGTCGAGCAGGCTCTGGATGGTGGTGTGGAGATCCTGCGCTTCATCGCTGCTGGCGCTGCCGAAGATGTGGTTGTTGCAGGCGCTGAAGTAGACCACCTTGGGGCGTGTATCTGAATCAGGAGTTATAGAGGGGAGCAGTGGTGTTGCCGGGCGGGGCGTCCAGCGGTCCCAGCTGGGGAGCTTGCCCTTGCTGAGGCGGGTCAGCTTTTGGCTGGTCTTCTCTACGATGGCTGGTCCCAGCCACTGGTTCATCCGGTGGGCGACGCCCAGTTTCCAGCGAGTGCTGCGGGCGCTGTGTTCGATTTGACGGCTGGTATCGGTTGTTTTGGTCGGTTGTTGTGAACGCAGGTTGAGTACCATCGCCCCGGTGTCGATACCGACCGGGCAGCGGGTGGCACAGAGGCCATCGGTGGCACAGCTGTCGGTGACCAGCCAGGCGTAGTCTGGCGTGTTGAACGGTTCTCTGGATTGTTGTTGCTCCCGCATCGCCACAATGCGCTGGCGCGGGGTCAGCGTGAGATTACGAGAGGGGCAGATCGGTTCGCAGAAGCCGCACTCGATACAGCGGTCCACCAATGGATCGACTGCAGCCATCGGCTTCAGATGTTTGATATGGATGTTGGCATCGCTGTTGAGGATGACGCCGGGATTGAGCAGATTGCGTGGATCGAACAGCTGCTTGATCTCCTGCATCAGCCGATAGGCATCGGCTCCCCACTCCAGCTCCACATAGGGGGCCATATTGCGCCCGGTACCGTGCTCTGCCTTGAGGGAGCCGTTGAACTGCTCGACAATGGTGTGACTCAGCTCATCCATAAAGCGGTGGTACTGGTGGATCGCCTCCGGCTGGTTGAAGTTGGGGGTGATGACAAAGTGGAGATTGCCCTCCAGCGCGTGGCCGAAGAGGATGGCGTTGTGGTAGCCGTGCTGCTGTAGCAGGGTTTGCAGTGCAGTGGTACCGGCAGCCAACCGCCCCAGCGGGAAGGCGATATCCTCAATCACCACGGTGGTACCGGGATCGCGCACCGCGCCAACCGAGGGAAAGAGTCCCTTGCGGATCTTCCACAGCTGCTGGCAGGTTTCAGGCTGATCCGAGAAGTGGACTCCATTTTCAGTAGGGAGTGGGGCCAGTGCCGTTTTGATCTGGCCGATCTGCTGCTGTAGCTGGTGCGGGGTGTCGGCACGGCTCTCGATCAGCAGTGCGGTGGTGGCGGGGCCGAGGGTGCCGAGCAGGCCATCGATCCCCGGCTGCTGCTGTACCGATGCGAGGGCTGCCCGATCCATCAGCTCAACGGCATCAACAGAGGTCTGTTTCAGCAGCGGCAGGGCATCGCAGGCACTCTGTACGTTACTGAAGAGCAGCAGGGCAGTCGCCTTGTGGGAGTGCTCCGCCACCGTTTTATAGGTGATCTCGGCAATAAAGCCGAGAGTCCCTTCGGAGCCGATCATCAGGTGCTGCAGAATCTCCAGTGGGTCGTCGTAGTCGATCAGTGCGTTGAGGCTGTAGCCGGTGGTGTTTTTGATGCGGTACTTGTCGCGAATACGGGCGCTCAATGCCGGATTGGAGAGGGTCTCGTGGCGCAGCCGGTTGAGCCCCTCGACCATCCTGCGGTTACGCTCAGCAAAGCGGCTGCGGCTGAAGGGGCTGGCGGTATCGAGCAGGGTGCCGTCGGCAAGGATGATGCGCATGCTCTGCAGGGTCTTGTAGCTGTTCTGATCGATGCCACAGCACATGCCGGAGGCGTTGTTGGCGGCGATGCCACCGATCTTGCAGCTGGAGAGGGAGGCGGGGTCGGGGCCGATCTTGCGTCCATGGGGGGCGAGATAGCGGTTGGCCTGCTCGCCGATGATCCCTGGCTGCAGACGGATTGCCTTGCCGTTGTTGAGCACCTTATGGCTGTGCCAGCTGTCCCCCTCCAGAACGGCCAGCACCCCATCGGTAACCGCCTGACCGGAGAGGCTGGTACCGGCCGCACGAAAGGTGACCGGGGTGTTGTGTTGGTGAGCCTGTTGCAGCAGAAAGACCACATCCCCCTCGTTGACCACCCGTACCACCAGCGCCGGGATCAACCGATAGAAGCTGGCATCACTGCCGTAGGCGAGACAGCGCAGTGGATCATCGATCAACCGCTCCTCCGGGATCAGCCGGGAGAGGGTGGTTTTCAGCTCTTGGTAGCGTAGTTCCATCGGATGGCATCGGGGTGATTTGATTATTGCCGCAGATTACAACAGAATGCGCCCCCTTGTAGAAGCGAATGCGGGTGTCTGTTTCATGTCTTCAAAATGGCGGCTCTATTATCAGTTGATGCGGCTGGATAAACCGATCGGGATTTTCCTGCTGCTCTGGCCCACGCTGTGGGGGTTGTGGATTGCTGCGGATGGATTGCCTCAGAGTTGGGTGTTGCTGGTGTTTGTTGTCGGGGTGGTATTGATGCGTTCAGCTGGCTGTATCATCAACGACTATGCCGATCGTGAGGTGGACCGTCATGTGGAGCGTACTGCAGAGCGGCCGATCACCAGTGGCAAGGTAAGCGAGCGCGAGGCGTTGACGCTGTTTGGTGCGCTGCTGCTGATCTCGTTTCTGCTGGTACTGACGCAGAACGGCTTGACCATTCAGCTCTCGTTTGGAGCCGCAGGGTTGGCCACCCTCTACCCCTTTATGAAGCGCTATACCCATCTGCCCCAGCTCTTTCTCGGTGCGGCCTTTGGCTGGGCCATTCCGATGGCCTTTGCGGCGGTCCATGGTGAGGTGCCGATGGCGGCCTGGCTGCTGTTTCTGGCCACCCTCTGCTGGGCGGTGGTCTACGACACCATGTATGCGATGGTGGATCGGGAGGATGATCTCAAGGTGGGGATCCGCTCCACCGCAATCCTGTTCGGTGAACGGGATCGGCAGATGATCGGGCTGTTCCAGTTGCTGATGCTGGGGCTGCTGCTGCAGGCAGGTCTCTCATTCCAGCTTGGCACCCTCTACTATCTGGGGCTGCTGATCGCCAGTGGCATGGGGCTCTACCATCAGTGGTTGATCCGAAAGCGGGAACGCGAGGCGTGCTTCCGCGCCTTTCTTCACAACCACTGGCTGGGGATGACGGTATTTCTGGGTATTGCTCTGGATCGAGTCGTTATTGCTTAGGATACTTCTTCTGGCAGGCTCGGGTGATCAGCTTTGCCGCCACATCACTACCCACCCCCTGCAAGTTGTTCAACAGACAGTTCCAGTACTCTTCAGGATAGTCTGCGACCACCTTCTCCTGTGGAGGGAGTTCATAAGGAACCGGTTGCGGGCTGTAGCGCCGGGATCTTGGTTGTGGGGCCACCGGGGTAGGGACCCTCTCTGTAACCATGGGCTGGGGCTGAATGGGGGGAGGGGCAGGTGCCATGATGGTACGAGGTGTTGGGGCTGGTACGGGAGGGGGGGCGATATGCTGCTGGGGCTGCATCATCTCCACCCGGCGCTGTGGTGCAGGTGTGGGAGCTGGAACAGGTATGGCTACAGTGGGTCTGGGTGGCGGTGCAAAACCGGGTGAAGTGGTGATCGGATCGAAGGGGGAGGCGATGGTGCTCCAGATATCATCCGGTATCTCCTCCATCAACTGGGTTGCCTTCTGCTGAAGGGTAGGTTGAGGTAAGGAGCTGTTCTCTACTTCTGATTCGGCGTAGGTTGGCAGTGCAAAAAGCAGGGCGCTGAGCAGCGTCCAGTGACGGGTTGAATGCATAGCGGACTTGTCCTTGATCAAGGGTTACAGATTGGAGGCAATGATACCATCTGGCATGATCATTTTACCCACTGCTTTTTTCTGGGTATAGCATGGAAAAAAGCGGATCACTACAGTACCATTGCCGACGTTCAACTGTTGAATCAATGTTTTGAACAGTTATTAAATAAAACCACCAAAGAAGTAACTGGAAGGATGAATTCGATGAAAAAAACGGACTACACGGCTCTCTTGGCGTTTCCTGCACTGGCTCTGTCAACCTCGCTGCAGGCGGGCAGTTTTGAAGGGTATCTGATTGATTCGGAAGGTGCCATTGTGCGTACCCCGTACAATGAGTGTATCCATACCGGTAGCTGGACCAAGGAGTATGCACAGCCGGAGTGTGATGAACTGCTGGAGATCCGTTCCAAGTATGCGGTAGCGGTAGACAAGGCGGAGAAGGCGGGTGAGCCAGCTCCGGCCAAGCCACCCGAGATTGTGGCGATGGAGGAGGCTACCAAGGTAGAAGAGGTACCAACCAGCGCCACCGTCGAGGTGGGTGATGTCTCCTCTGCCGATGCCGGTGTGCAGAAGGTGAACGAGATTGAGGTCAATGATGGCCAGAGCCTCTGGACCATCGCTGCAGACAGCCGTGTATATGGTAATGCCGAGTTGTGGCCACTGCTGCTGTGTGCCAACAAGGATCAGATTATCGATGCGGATTTGATCTATCCCGGTCAGATGTTGAATGTACCCCAGGAATCTACCGCTGTTGCTGTAGATGCGGCAATGACCCATGCCAATGAGCGTGGTCACTGGGAGCTGGGTGAGGTTGAGGATACCGATCTGGAGTATCTGGCACTGTACTGCAGCAACTAAACCGGGTTTGAGAAGAGGTCGTGATGATGTTGAAAAGACTACAATGGATTGTGCTTTCTGCACTGCTCTCGTTTTCTGCAGCACAGGCAGAGGAGCAGAGTGAACTCTATATGGAGATCAACAAGCTGGAGCAGCGCGATAACCTCTGTGTTGCCTACGTGCGTTTCTCCAACCGGAGCGACACCGAGTTCTCCGAGTTCAAGTCCGAACTGTTTGCCTTTGACAAGGATGATGTGATCTCGGCCCATTTTCTTGCCGATTTCCAGCAGGTGATGGCCAACAAGACCGTGGTCAAGCTGGTGCCGATGAAGGATACCGTCTGCGACAATGTCAGCAGCATTCTGCTTAACCAGATGATCGCCTGTAAATCAGGAGATCAGGAGGTAGAGGGGTGTCTGCGGATGTTGCAGATCGGTGCCAAAGGGGCAATTCGTCTCTTCAAGTAGTAACGTAGGGATAACGTAGGGAGCCAAACTCATGAGTGTTGATCTGCTGGTCGCCAAGGGTGGCCCTGTTGCCATCATCCTGTTCACGCTCTCGATCTATGGATTGGCGATTCTGCTGCTCAAGCTCTACCACTTCCATTCACGCGGGGTGCTGTTCGGGTCGACCAAACTGATTCGTCGCGCCATTCGTAATATTGAGCGGGGTGAGGTTGAGTTGGCGGAACGGGCGTTGCTGAAAAAGAAGCGTAGTCCGGTGGCTGCGGTGATGACCAAGTCGATCCAGCTCTGTCGCAGTGCACAGTCTCCAGAGGAGAGCAGCGCGGCCAAGGAGGAGCTGGAGAGTGAGGGACGTGCCCAACTCGAGCAGCTCACCTCCTATATTCGCGGACTTGATGCGGTGGCCCACCTCAGTCCACTGTTGGGGCTGCTGGGCACGGTGCTGGGGATGATTCAGGCCTTTATGCAGCTGGAGGCGGCTGGAGTACGGGTCGATGTCACCCTGCTGGCTGGAGGTATATGGGAGGCGCTGATCACTACCGCATTTGGTCTCGCCATTGCAATTCCGGCTCTTGCTGCGGTCAACTGGCTGGAGGGGATTGTTGAACGGGTGCGGCAGGATATGGGAGATGCGGTAACCCGCACACTGGGCTCGATGCGCCGGGCTGGCTGATAGGCCGAGCCATGCAGTTCCAACCCCTCAATCTCAAACCTCGCAAGCGCTGGTTGAGTCTCACCTCGTTGATCGATGTCGTCTTTCTGCTGCTGATCTTCTTCATGTTGACCACCAGCTTCTCGCAA
>CAYFOU010000062.1:0-5002 GCA_964344805.1 uncultured Piscirickettsiaceae bacterium
CATAGTAGAGCGTGCTTACCGTCACCGCCGAATTCTGGGTCTCCGGGTACTGGCGCACCGCCAGTTTGGAGATCGCCTGTATCCCCAACACCAAGATTAGCAGGCTGATAGTGGTAGCAAGAACGGGTCTTCGAATAAAGAGATCGGTATAATTCATATCATCTATTCCTGTTGCAGATCTGTCCGAGGGCTTGGTGGTGTTGTGATTGCAGTCGTCTGTAGCCAGGGACGGCTACAGGTGAGCTCACAGGGATGTGCTTGTAGCGTACTGCCCGCAATACCACCAAGCACCTACCCTACTGCTCCTGCGGCTGCGGGGCCGCCTCGTTGGCAGGCTGGATCGAGTTGTCGATAATCAGCGGGGTACCGTTCTTCAGCTTCATCTGTCCGCTGGTCACCACCTGGTCACCCGCATTCACCCCACTGAGAATCGCCACCTGATCCCCTCGGCGCGCCCCGGTCTCGATAAAGACCTGCTGGGCAATCGGATGAGCCTCGGCCTCCTCTCCCGGCTGCACCAGGAACAGGGTGGCGCCATAGGCGTTATAGCTGATCGCGGTCTGCGGCAGCGTCAGATACTGCTGTGCAGCCCCGTTATCAACCTTGAGATGGACAAACATCCCCGGCATCCAGGCTCCATCCCGGTTATCAATGATCCCCTCCACCTGTACATTGCGGGTCTCCCGATCCACCTCGGCATTGATCGCATGGATTTGGCCCGATACCGTCATTGCCGTATCGATATTGGCCTGCAGCTCGATACGCTGCCCCGGACGGATCTCGGCCAGGTGCTGCTGCGGCAGATTGAAGTCGACATAGAGGCGTTCCATGTTCTGCAGCGAGACCACCATCTCTCCGGGGTTGAGCAGCTGCCCTACCTCGACCTGACTGATGCCGAGGCGTCCACTGAAGGGGGCCCGGATCTGCTTCTTGTCGATGATCGCCTGCTGCTGCGCCTCCTGTGCACGACGGCTCTTCAACTCACTCTCGGCCGCATCCAGCTGGGCCTGACTGATCGCACTGATCTGCAGCTGCTGACGATCCCGACGCAGGTTGATCTCAGCCAGCTCACGACTCGCCTGCAGCGCCTGCAGCTGTGCCTGCTCTGCAGTGCTATCCAGCTCCAGCAGCAGATCACCCTGTTGAACCTGTTGACCAGACTCGAAGTGGACCGCCTTGATCACCCCCGAGACCTCCGCCTGCAGCGACACCCCCTGAATGGCTCGCAGGGTGCCGATCGCCTTGATCTGCGGCTGCCAGCTCTGATGTCCCACCGCCATTGCGGTTACCGTTGCCGGTGGATTGGCATTGGCAGCCAGAAAGCCCTGCATCATCTCTGCAACAAATTGCTGATAGCTGTAGATGGCACCAAACAGCCCCCCCACCAGCAGCAACATCACAATCATCCGTTTTATCGTCTTCATTATTTACTCCACTTCACTCTCGTTCCACCAGCCCCCACCCAACGCCACCATCAGCGCCGCACTATCGCTATAGAGCGCCGCCCGTGACTGGATTGACTGGATTCGAGCCTGCTGCAGCTGACGCTGCGCATTCAACAGGGTGAGATAGCTGACCGCCCCCTGGCGGTGCTGTGCCTCTACCAGTGCCAGCGTCTCCGAGGCGAGGCGATCCGCCTCCAGCGTCAACTTCAACTGCTCACTATCGAGCTGCAGCGCCCGCAGTGCATCAGCCACCTCCTGGAAGGCGATCAGTACCTGCTGCCGGTATTCGGCCGCACGCTGGCGATAGCTATGTACTGCAGAGGCCTCACGCGCCTGTAGTGCATCGGCATGGATCAGCGGCTGGGTCAGCCCGGCACCGATGCCCCAGATACCCCCTCCGCTACCGATCAGTTCATTCAGCGCATTGGCCTCGGTGCCAAGGTTGGCACTGAGGATCAATGTGGGATAACGGGCTGCATGGGCCACACCAACTCCCGCAGCGGCCTGCTCCAGCAGTGCCTCACTCACGCGAATATCAGGGCGCTGCCGGGTCAACTGTGCAGGCAGGGTAACCGGCAACTGCTGTGGCAGCACCATCTCTTCCAGCTTCAATGCAGGCAGTTTTGCCTCTGCAGCAGTGGTTCCAGTCAACAGTGCCAGCCGGTTCCTTGCCTGCGCCAGAGTGCGTCGCATTGCAGGGAGCTGGGTACGGGTCTGCGCCAGTGAGGCACGCTGACTCAGCAGGTCGCTCTTCGGAATCACCCCGATCTGGAACTGCTTCTCGGTCACCTCCAAATGAGCACTCTCATCGGCAATGATCTCCTCAAAGGCCGCCGCCTGCGCCTCCAGCGAGGCGATCTCAATCGTGGTAGTGACGATATTGGCCGTTAGGGTCATCGCCGCCGCCTGCTGCTGGTAACGCGCCCCGGCAATAGCCGCTCGTGACTGCCGCAGCAGGTTGGCCTTGCCCTCGACGGTATCGAATTGATAGCTGAAGCGCAGCGAGGCGTTGTGGGTACTGAGCAGACTGCCACTGCCGGTAGCCCCGGTGGCCGCACCGGAGGCCTGAGCACGGTTGGCTGTCAGCGAGAGATCAGCACTCGGCAGCAACTGTTCATCCCGCTCTGCACGGTAGAGTACCTGCAGTGCACGCAGCTTCTCCGCTGCCGCCTCCAGAGTCGGACTGCTCTCCAGCCCCTGCTCCACCAGTTGGGTGATCGCCTTCGACTGGAACAGTGTCCACCATGCCTGCGGGATCTGCTCGGCATCGATCAGCGTCTGATTCGCACTGATCACGGCGGATGACATCTCGACATAGTAGGGCTGCTCTATTGTTGCAACCGGTTCCAGCACCGGACGCTCCAGTGCACAACCGGTGATCACCAGACTGAACAGGGAGAGTGGCAATATTCGTTTCATGCTGCACCTCCCGCCCGCTCCGGGGCAAACCAGGTGGTCTGGCTCAACAGCCGTAGCGAGGTCTCGTTGCAACGCTCGAACACCTGCTCCGGCTCCGCCTCACGCCAACCATACCCCTTGAGAAAGTTGATGTAGTTGGTGGCAAAGAAGTGGATCAAGGCCTCTTCATCTTCATCCTCACACTGCGACTCGGCATAGGCCGACTGCACAATGGTGGAGAGCCCAATCGACAGCCCCCACATGCCGTGGGTAAGGTAGTCCGCCATCCTCTCCAGCACTTCACCCTCCAACGCCTCATGTCCCTCGATACTCTCGCTGATCGCATCCAGCGCCATGGCCCGGATACTCAGTGCCAGCTCCTCATGAAGCTGTTCATAGCGCTCGACCCGCGACTCGGTGGCCCGTTTCCACACCGAGGGCATCAGCGAAAGATTCTTGATCTCGATCAGATCCGGGAAGCGGGAGGCGACCAGCCACACCCCTTGGGCAATGGTGATAATCTGCTCAATTGCCGGGATCGGCTCTTCACGTACCATCAGGAACAGCAGTCGATGGTCCTCCACCAGTGCATGGGCGCAGGCGATCAGCAGATCCTCCTTGCTCTCGAAGTGGCTATAGATGGTGCCCATCGAGTACTGGGTACGCTTGGCGATATCGGACATCCGTACCCCGAGGAATCCCCGCTCCGAAAAGAGTTGGATGGAGTGCTCAACAATCTCCTGCTCCCGCTGTTCCCGCTTCTCTCTACGATCCATAACAACCCTCTTCTTAATCAATTATTCGAATAATGTTCGAATAATAATCAAACAAGGAAAAATAACAAGTCGAAGCAACCAATCCATTACATTGAGACGCTCAATAGGGCTTTACGGAGAGCTATCCACCGCCCATTGGTAGGCATATGTAGGTATTATATTTTTTATAAGTGATAGAATTTACAACACCCTGTTCCGACCTTGATCCTACCCGGCATGAGAGCAATGGCCTCCAAATCTCGTTCTCTCCTCTACCACCACCTGAAAGGGTGGGGGTTGCTGCTACTGCTTTCGGTCACTTTCGCCCTACTCGCCAACCACTTCTCTGAACGGGCACTGGTTTCAAGCATCAAACAGTCACTGATTCATCAGGCCGAGCTATTTGAAGAACAGGTCAACCAGCGACTCCGTCAGGAGGCTCACTGGATGGAGGTGCTCACTCAGGATGAAAGATTCCAGTTCTTTATCAGCCAACTGCTTCCTGAATACCAGAACCATGGCCCCTCCAGTGAACACTATGAAACACTCTCCAAACAGTTCGTCGTCCATCAAAAGCTGCTATTCAAAGACAACCAGGTAAAAAACCTCCTGTTACTCAACCGCTCCGGAGAGCTTTTTTTTCAGATTGGAGGAGATGAAGATGATCTGGGGGAGGATCTGAGCCAGATGGGCTTTTATGGGAAGACCATACTCTCAAGCCTGTTTGACGAGGTCATTGAAAACAGAGCCTTTACCATCTCCACCTTTGGCAGGATCGAACAGTTTGAACAGAATGTCACCCTGATGGGGGTACCGATCTATCTCAATGACGCCATCAACAAAGAGGCACTGGTTGGGGTGATGATCGCACTGTTCCCACTGGACTGGGTTAGAGAGGTACTTACCCGCTACGAGGGAGACGAGATCTATCAGGGACTGGGCAACAGTGGGGACATATCACTGATTCAATGGAGGGAGGGAGAAGAGGGGAGCGCAATCAACTTCATCAACAATCTGAAGAGTGATGCATTGCGTGAGCCTCCCGAGTGGTGCCAGCAGATGCGCACCGATGAGCCGGAAAAATTTCCGATGGTGCAGGTACTTCATCAAATCAATGGCTCGGGCTGGTCTCTCAATCCCAGCTGCACTCCCGTCTATTCCGTCTGGCGCTGGCTGCCCGAACTGAAATGGGGGATGACACTCAACCAGAACAAGGAAGAGGTGCTGGCCCCGGTTCAGGGGATGAGGATGACAGCCCTGCTGCTGATTCTGGTCTACCTTCCTCTGTTCTTCCTGCTGGTTCGACATCAACTGCGCTCGATCACCCGCCCCATTGCCAGCCTGGTTCAGGCCGCAGAGCGCGGTACCATATTGAGCTACCCCACTGTAAATGTGGCTGAAGTG
>CAYFOU010000062.1:5012-13637 GCA_964344805.1 uncultured Piscirickettsiaceae bacterium
AGCTGAGAACCCCACTGGCAACGGTTATTGGCAACTGTGATCTGATCATAGAACAGAGTCAGGATAGCGCTCATCAGGAGCTGGCATATGCCATCCAGAGGGCAGGACGCAATCAGCTGGCACTGGTCAATGACATTCTCGATATGTCAAAGATCGAATCCGGTAAATTTACCATTGATGAGACACCATTCGAGCTCTCCATACTGCTGAATGATCTGGAGAAGATGCTGCAGGTAAAGGCGGTTGAACAGGGCATTACTCTAACCTTCAAGCAGCTCAATTCGCAGTCTCATCTGCTACATGGTGATGCCCAGCGGATCAGCCAGATATTGATCAACCTGATCGGAAATGCGATCAAGTTTACCCAGCAGGGGGGTGTATCGGTTAGCGTCTGGAATGATGAAGAGAGGCTCACCTTCAAGATTGAAGATAGCGGCATCGGGATGGCCTCAGAGACGATGCGCTCTATTTTTGAGCGCTTCATACAGGCCGATGGCTCCATATCCAAACGCTTTGGTGGCAGTGGGCTGGGGCTCTACATCTCACACAATCTGGCAGAGATGATGGGGGGCAACATTGAGGTCAGCAGTGAAGAGGGGGTGGGTTCAACCTTTATCCTCAACCTCCCCTACCGCCCAACCGAACTGCCTGTTCCCCGTTCCAACACCGTATCACCCGCCCCTGCACAGCCATCAGGGCAGCTTTCCGGTGAGGTGCTGATCGCAGAAGACACCCCGGAGCTTCAACTACTGGAGCGGAGAATATTGGAGTCGATGGGGCTGTCGGTCACCGTTGCCAACAATGGCAAAGAGGCGGTTGCGTTGGCCAGCTCAACCCCCTTTGATCTGATCCTGATGGACATGCAGATGCCCGAGATGGATGGCATTGAGGCCACCCGCACCCTTCGTGAACAGGGCTTAAGCACACCGGTCATCCCACTCACGGCCAACGTCATGCAGAAACACCGTGACGCCTTTGCAGCGGTTGGTTGCAATGAATTCCTGACCAAACCGATTGATCGTCAGGAACTGGGGAAGGTGTTGCATGTCTATCTCTCCTAAACACACTCCTATAAAAAACAGACCGTTGAACCAACGATGATCAAAGGAAAAACCGGCAACAAAATAAAAGTTGACTTTTTTACTTGGTCTCTCTATTCTGAATACAAAGGTTTGAAACAGGAGAGCAAAAACGATGAGAAAATTATCCTTTGATGATGCGATGGATACCGATGTTCGTCCAATCAGCGCCTTTGGCTATTTTGTATTAGGTCTATCTCTGCTGGTTTCCGGCCTACTCATTGGCTAGCCAGAAATGTACTGAATCTGCAGGCTGGATGGTGAGAAAACTGCCCCTCCTGCGGTAGCTATCATGGCTGGGCTAGAAGGATCTGGATCGAGTCCCAGATAACCAGAGATCCTGTCACAAGGAGAAAAAGGAGAAGACCTGATACAGCCACCAGGCCTTCTCCCCTCTACTACAGTCAGGCCTGAACGCTGAAGAGCATGCCGCTGCTGCCTCCCTGCATCTGGCTCATCATCAGACTCTTGAGGTCATCAAAGTTGACGCTGCCATCCTCATTGAAGACCGACTCCACCTCTTCACCCAGCTGTTCGATCAGCTTCTGCTGCATCGCCTCAACCGAGGGCATGGCACCCTGACTGCCGCCCCCTCCTCTCGGCCCCTGCATACCCCCCTTGCCCGGAGGAGGACCCTCCACCCCTGCCAGCTCTCCCACTTCACGGGCATTAAAGCCGGCGGCGGACATCGCCTCCGCCATCTCCCTGCCCGGCTGGATTCCCGCCTCACTGAAGGCGTTGACGATGGAGGTTGCATCCGCCTCGGTCAGGTTCTCCGCATCAAACTGCTCCAGGGTGTCACTGATAAGCTGCTTCTGATCATCGCTTAACGCTGCACCACCTCCTAGGCCTGATTGCATCGGTCCCATACCCATCATGCCCATGCCACCTTGCATTGATTGAATATTCATTGATTACTCCTTGACTATACATTCGATTGAAATGCACAGAGCAGACCCAAAGGTCTGATCCATACCTTTAAGGAACCTCTGAATAAGTCATGTACAAATGCCTAACGCCCATAGCACCCAATATCTTCGTTACCAGCCTTTGGCTGTTCGAGGCGGATGAAAATCTTGCTAATAGCTGGCTATTGGCTGCGATCTTCGCCTTGATCTTGGGCGCTATGGACGTAATCCAAATTGCACAGACTTTTTCAGAAGTTCCTTAATAACGTGCAAGGAGGTGACCAACAGGAGCAAACCTTACACTTCTTTACCCAGCTTTACCCTTCTTAACACAATGCTGCGCAGCCAACCACGCAGCACGATTTCCAGAGTCGAAAGAGGCAACCACTCTCCAGTCGAGAGGGCAACCCTTGCCTCTCTGTATCAGCCCTGTTGCCGGATGTACTGCACCCCAATGCCGCGCACCGTCTTGATCCGCTCAGAGCCATCCCGATAGAGTCCCAGCTTCTTTCTGAGCTGGGAGAGGTGGACATCAATACTGCGATCATATTTTGAGCGTGACCGGTTGAGGGCGTGTTCGGAGAGCTTCTCCCTGGAGACGATGCGCCCCGCCTCCTTCAGCAGCAGTTCCAGCACACTGAACTCGGCTCCGGTAAGTTCAACCGTGCACCCCTGCAGCTGCACGGAGCGGGAGAAGCGCTGCAGCACCAGATCATCCAGTTCGATTACATCTGGCTCCTGTGCAATCGGTTGGGAGAGCCGTCTGCCCAGCGCCGTTATCGAGGCCAGCAGTAGCTGACTATCGACACTCCTGGGCAACCAGCCATCCACGCCCCGTTTCAGCGCATCGACCACCGGCTGGTCCTGCCGGTCCGAGAGGATCCAGGAGGGCAATCGATTTTTCTGCAACCACTCGGAGAGCCATGCCGAACTCTCCGCCATGGAGAGATCGAGGTCCAGCAGCACGGCATCAAAGCGGCGCGCCTCCACGGCATGGAAGGCCCCTGCCGGTACAGAGAGCACACATTCCACACCGGAGGCATGCAGCGTATCCCGCAGCGGCTGGCAGTAGGCCGTATAGGTCGTGATCAGTAACAGCGAGTCCACCGGAACACCTGCTCAACGGGTGGCTGACACAAAGTGCCTATTCAACGAACGGGGCGTGTGCCGACATCCACTCATCCACGCCTGCCCCAACCGGCCCCAGATAGAGGTCATGGACAGGGGCTGCAAACTTTCTCCCCCCTTCACTCTGCCGAACCGGCTCGGATTCCACCTCATCAAACAGCAGGTCACTGTCACCCAGACCGAGCACATCGGCAACCAGCAGTACCTCACTACTGCTCTCTGTAGTCTGGGTTGTGTTCTCAACAGTATCTGCAGCAATCAGTGCACTGGTCGAGGATTCCGAATCAATCCCCAGATAATCGGATACATCAATGGTGTAATCGATCTCGTAACCGAGATCCTCCAGCGCCCCGTAGGTCATATCGGAGAGGTAGTTGTTCTCGTCAATGGTGCCAGTCATCAGTTCATTGTCGTAGGCCTCCTCATCCCAGTGGCCATAGGCGGTACCGGTGCCCCCATCGGTCTCCACCACCGGCGCCTCTGCCTCGGTGGGCTCCAGTGCAGAGGCGCTCTCTCCACTGTACTCGGCAACGGTCTCGCCACTCTCATCGGTAGTGACCTCGACAATGCCTTCGTTCTGCCAGACCGTGCCAAAGCCGAGCGAATGGATCATCTCATGCAGCACAATGTCATCCCACAGCCCCTGTTCGTAGTAGCTGGTGGCATCGGCAACATCAAACTCGATCAGGGACTCCGACGGGGTATAGCTGTCTCCCCAGGTATCGGTCACGGTTGAGGAGCCCAGTGCCCCGCTCTCTCCATCAATATCGATCAACGCCATATCGATGGTCAGGTCTGCCGAGCTGTCCAACGCGGTATTATTCTGGATCAGGTCACTGAGAAAGTCGGCCGCATGGGTCACCGCCTCTGCCAGGGTGGCATCCCACTCTCCAAGAAAGTTGACCTCGATATTGAACTCTTCACTATCCTCCACCGCCTCATCCCCGCTGAGATAGCTGTCGATCTCCGCTACCGTGGTATCGGTTGTGGTCGCCTCACTCTCCTCCGTGGTTTCGGATACAGGGCGATGATGACGGTGCCCACTGCGTGGAAACAGCTCCCTGGGCTCAAATCCATGCTCTCGAACCATCTCCGCCAAGGCGCGGCCCGGCTCCAGTTCTCCCGCCTCAACGGCACTCTGGATTACCGTTTGAATGGTGCTGATATCTTCCTCACTGAGGTTATCTGCATCATAACTGGCCAGAATGCCACTGACGATCTCCACCTGCTCTTCACTCAGAACGCTCTCTTCTGCCGTATCACTGTCCGGACGCCTGGAACGCTCCATTCCCCGACTCCCCCATTGAGAAACCTGTTCACTTCGATTCATCACTCTGGACATCATCACCTCTCCATTCCATGGTGCAGCGGGTTGAAACGGTCAATGCCTCTGCTGCGGTGGGAAAACTATAGGCGGGAATCTTGAACCACCAATGGAGAGAATGTGAAGAAAATGTGGAGATGGTTAAAAAGGAGCGGTCAGGCCCCTGAATCACCACTGCATGCAGTGCCTCTACTCCTGTTCATACTTGTAGCCCACCCCATAGACGGAACGGATCAATTCGGGATTATTGTGGTGCTCCGCAATCTTCTTGCGCAGATTTTTCACATGACTGTCAACAGTGCGATCAGTCACCACACGGTTATCCTCATAGAGGTTCTCCATCAACTGGGCACGGGAGAAGATGCGCCCCGGCTGGTTGACCAGCGTCTTCAGCAGACGGAACTCGACCGGGGTCAGCTCCAGTGGATGCCCCTCCACGGTAGCCACCATCCGTTCCACATCAAGCACGATGGTCTTCTCCGGCTGCACCTCTGATTGCACCCTGAATGCAAGGGTGCGAAACAGCGCCTTGACCCGCGCCATCACCTCACGCGGGCTGAACGGTTTGCAGATGTAGTCATTGGCCCCAATCTCCAGCCCGAGGATGCGGTCAATCTCCTCCACCCGTGCGGTCACCATGATCACCGGCACCTCACTGAAGCTGCGCAGCTCCTTGCAGATCTCGATACCGTCCTTGCCCGGCAACATCAGGTCAAGCAGGATCAGATCCGGCTGCTGTTGGCGCACCCACGCCACCACCTCATTGCCATCGGCAATCCAGTGGCTCCGGTAGCCACTGTTGTTGAGATAATCTTGCAATAGCTGTGCAATCTTCTCCTCATCCTCGACCACCAATACCTGTTTCTGCTCTGCCATGCTATCTCTCCAGTGGTAGTTGCAGGGTGATCCAGATGCCACCCAGCGCAGAGGGTTGAGCCGATAGCGTACCGCCATGCGCCTCGGCAATGCTGCGAGCAATGGAGAGCCCCAGTCCAGAGCCGCCATGCTCACGATTGCGGGAGCCCTCAACCCGGAACAGACGGTCAAACAGCCGCTCCAGTTGCTCGACCGGAACATCTGGCGCACTATCCTCAAAATGCACCTTCCATATAACTGTTTGCCCCCATACCCCCTGTGAAGGTGAACAATTACCCTTCCAGATTACATCCTGTTCGCACCAGATCTTCAGCTGCCCTCCGGCATCGGTATAGCGCAGGCTGTTCTCCAGCAGGTTGGTAAAAAGCTGGATCAGCCGCTGTGGATCAACCAGCAACTCAGTCATCTTCTCTTCACACTGTAGATCCAGCTCAATCGATTTCTGCTGCAGTGAGGAGGTAAAGCCCTCCACCACCGTCTGCAGCAGTTGCTGCGGATCATGCAGCGATTTCTCATAGGAGAGGCTTCCCTGATCCGACAGCGAAAGCTGGTAGAGATCATCCACCAGCCGGTGCAGCTGCTTCACCTCCAGTGCCAGCGAGGTGACCGCCTTCGGCTCGAATGGACGCACCCCATCCTCCAGCGCCTCCAGCTCTCCACGCAGCACCGTCAACGGGGTGCGCAGTTCATGGGATATATCAGCGATCCAGCGTTGGCGTGATTGCTGGTTCCGCTCGAGCGTCTGCGCCAGGGTATTGAGATCAGCAGCCAGCGCCCCCAGCTCATCACGGTTCTTCAGTGCAATACGGGATTCAAAGGTCCCTGCGGTAAGCCGGTTGGCCATCCCGGTCAGCTCACGAATCGGACGGTTGAAGAGGCGGGCCAATAGCAGTGCAGAGATCGCGGCAATCACCAGCGAGAGCAGTGCGGTAAGGAAGAAGGCGCGCATCTGTTGGTGGGCAAAGCGGTGATCAACCTCAGAGAGAAACTGATCCCGATGGCGCGGGATCACCAGATATCCGATCACCTGCTGCTCCAGTTCGATCGGAACCAGCTTGTGTCGCTCTTGCTCTACCGGAGGGCCGATGATGGCAAACCGGTCCTCATCAGCCAGGCCAATGCGCTCCCGCATAAATGGAGGCGGCGGTGGTGGAAAGCCCTCCTTGCCACGATGTCTCTCAAAGGGGGAGGGTGGTGACCTCATCCCGAAACGGGGGCCTCCCCTGCGACGCGGCGGCACCAGCTCCGCCTCCACCATCATCTGGTGCCACTGGCGTGGGTCCTGCTCAATGAACCCCCATCCCCCCTGCTGCCGGTAGCGTTCTATCAGGATCTGTTGGAGTGACTCCAGCCGCTTCAACTTCACCTCCTCCACATACTGGATAAATCCCTGCTGAAAGATCAGGCGGGAGAGCCCCAGATTGATCGCCAGAATCAGCCCCACCACCAACAGAATGGCGATGAAGAGCTTGTGCCAGATTTTCAGCCGCAGGGAAAACATGGGTGGAACTATATCAAGCGGCCCTCTCCGCTACACCGCGAGACTGACCACGCTCTTCTCAGGTACCAGGACATTGCATCGATCATCATGCTCTCCTTCAAGTGGTGGAAACCTGTTCTCAGTATAGGTGCACAAAGTTGCAATCAATGTGGAGAAAGTATGAAAGACACCTCTAAAAATGCACTTTTCACGCAATTACTGCGTCAGTTCCGTACTCAAATCCTCATATATTCAAATATATACTCCGGTTGGCGCAAGCGCCCGCAAGGCGAAGCTCCGTGCAGTACTTCCTTGCACTTGCAAGAAAATTACTATTTTTAGAGGTGCCTTGAATTCACCCTTTCTCCACAGTTCCTCCCTACTGGCTCCATGCTTCGTTTCTATCTTACGGAGCAAGAGAGAAGCCAATGGCGCCTCTCTTGCCCACACAACAGAAAAGGAGCAGACCATGAACATCAAGAAGACATTAACGGTATCCCTCGCCACCCTGCTGGTAGCCGGTTCCGCCTATGCAATCGGGCCTTATGGACCACCTTGCGGCGGCCCTCCCGGTGAGGCACGTGCCGAACGGATGCAACAGCATCTGGGGTTGAGTGGCAGCCAGACCGATCAGGTAGCGCAGATTTTCCGTGAGCACTACCAGAAGGGCAGTGACCTGAGAGATGAGCTGAAGCTGCAGCTCTCCGAGGTGCTGACAGCCAGCCAGATGGAGGAGCTGGAGTCCCTGCGTGGCAGCGGCCCTCGCGGCTTCAAGCAGGGGATGATGGGACGACGCTTTGACTCGGAGCGCCCTTATCGCCAACATCGCAGCTGGTAATTCACTGGCTTCCCCTCTATCCAGAGAGGGGGAGCAAGCACCAAGGTCCCTCATCTCCACAGCAGAAAACAGCCACTATATCGAGTTACCTATAACAAAAACCCAGCAATGACATTGTCACGAACTTTCTTATGCAACCTATTGGAATCTATCGAAAATACGCATTTATGCGTATTTATTCAATATACCTCGGCTCCTACAGTGTAGTTATGGAAAGCAAACAGAAGAAAGTCTCTCCAATTCCCCCCCATGAGCTACTGCTCTCTACCGCCGTAGGATTGGCCTATGGATTGGGAGCCGCACTACTGATCTTGCTGAGCGTGGTGATGACCATTGACCAGAGCTCCCTGCCTGAGGTGCTATCGGTGTTACTGGGCACCGACCTGATTGGCTAGCACTCCAACCACTTTTTTTTGTACCCACGATAGAAATCGAATACTATCTGCAAGGACTTTAAACAGTCTTTAACTATAAGAAAAGGAAAGGAATCCCCCCCGTTATGAAAAAAATTATCCACCAGTTGCTGGCCATCACTCTCTCTATCATCTCATTTCAGGCAAGCGCCAACTTCTCCTTTCAGGACCTCTATGTCGCCACACCGGTAGAGGATGGGCAGAGCGGCCCTGAAGTCGATGAATCCATCAAACAGCTGGCGATCAGCGAGGGGATTCTCCACGTGGCAATGTTTCCGCTGAGCCGCCAGGTGGAAGCCGTCACCGACGCTCCCTACCGCCACCTCTCAATCCACAATATCTGTGATGCCAAGACCGCATCGATTCTGGCCGACGTCTCGGATGCCTACGTCATCGTAATGCCTTGTCGTGTAGCCGTAGTTGAAGGAAAGGATGGCGTGGTTCGCCTCTGGAGCATGAACCCGAACATGATCAAGATGATGGACATGCCACCAGAAGAGCAGAAGCTTGCCGAGATCATTGCCAACAAGATGAACAATATCATCCGCGGTGCTGCAGAAGGAGAGTTCTAACCCTCCC
>CAYFOU010000063.1:0-384 GCA_964344805.1 uncultured Piscirickettsiaceae bacterium
ACGGCATGCGCAGCTTCTGGATCTGGCATGTGCGCAACCGCTGGAAACAGCGCACCAGTCGGGAAGACTAACGTAACTCACCATCCACCAGATGGACGGTGCGATCCATCCGGCCCGCCAGCTCCGGATCGTGGGTCACCAGTACCAGTGCGGTCCCCACCTCACTATTCAGCTCCAGCATCAGTTCATAAACCTGCTCGGCGCTCTCGCGGTCGAGATTGCCGGTGGGCTCATCGGCCAGCAGCACCGTGGGGTGCCCCACCAGCGCACGTGCCACCGCAGCCCGCTGCCGCTCCCCTCCTGAGAGGGTGGCTGGCTTGTGGTGTAGACGATGCTCGAGCCCTACCCGCTGCAGTATTGCCGAGGCGCGCTGTTCCGCCTCCT
>CAYFOU010000063.1:481-742 GCA_964344805.1 uncultured Piscirickettsiaceae bacterium
CTCCGGCAGCAGATGGTGGAACTGATAGACAAAACCGAGCTGCTCATTGCGCAGCTGGCTGCGACGGTTCTCCGACAGGGCAGAGAGGTCCACTCCGGCAACAGTTACCGATCCCTCAGTGGGTTGGTCCAGCCCCCCCATCAGATGGAGCAGCGTGGATTTGCCGGAACCGGAGGCGCCGACAATCGCCACCTTCTCTCCTGCTTGCAGGGAGAAGTCGACCCTGCGCAACACCTCAACCCGGTGCTCTCCCTCATCAAA
>CAYFOU010000063.1:856-1439 GCA_964344805.1 uncultured Piscirickettsiaceae bacterium
CCAGCAGGCTCAGCAACAGCGAGACCCCTGCAATCAGCCAGACATCATCCCAGCGCAAGTCAGAGGGGACGCTGCTGATGTAGTAGACCTCAGCGGAGAGGAATTCGGTATCGAACAGGCGCTCAATCGCCGGGACCAGTGTCTCCACGTTGAGCGCCAGTGACACCCCTCCGGCAACCCCCAGCGCGGTCCCAACCACCCCGATCAGTACCCCCTGCACCATAAAGATGGCAAGAATATCGGATGGGCGGGAGCCGAGGGTACGCAGAATGGCGATATCGGCCGCCTTGTCGGTCACCACCATCACCATGGTGGAGACGATATTGAAGGCAGCCACAGCGATAATCAGGGTGAGGATGATAAACATCACCCGCTTCTCCATCTGGATTGCACGGAAGAAGTTGGCGTGCTGGCGGGTCCAGTCGGTATAGCGGATCGAGCGGTGGGCGCTGTTGGCGATCTCCCGCACCACCTGTGGGGCCCGAAACATGTCGTTGAGTTTGAGTCGCAGACCGGTCACCCCATCCCCCAGTCGGAACAGCTTGCGGCTGTCTCGCAGCGAGAGCAGAACCAGCCCGCTGTC
>CAYFOU010000063.1:1449-13472 GCA_964344805.1 uncultured Piscirickettsiaceae bacterium
GTCGAACTCATGCATCCCCACCTCAAACAGCCCAACCACGGTAAAGCGTTTCATCCGCGGCACCAGACCGGCCGGGGTGACACTCCCCTTGGGGATCATCAGGGTGATCTTGTCGCCGACCACCACCCCCATCCGCTGCGCCAGCTCGGCCCCCAGCACCATGCCAAAGCGCTGTTCGTTGAGTGCCTTCAGCTCCCCCTCCACCATCTGCTGGGCCACCTCCGATACCGCAGGCTCTTCGGCAGGATCGATCCCTCGAACCATCACCCCGACCGACTCCTCACCACGGCTCAGCATCCCCTGCCCCTCAATATAGGGGGCAGCGCCGATCACCTGATCATGCTCCATCGCCACATTGGCCAGCACCCTCCAATCCTTCAGCTGCTCTCCCATTCCCAGCAGGCTGGCGTGTGCCGCCATGCCGAGGATGCGTTCACGCAGCTCCTTCTCGAAGCCGTTCATCACCGAGAGGACGGTAATCAGCGCGGTCACCCCCAGTGCAATACCGAGCATTGAGGTGAGCGAGATAAAGGA
Organism: uncultured Piscirickettsiaceae bacterium; assembly: GCA_964344805.1. Classification (GTDB taxonomy): domain Bacteria; phylum Pseudomonadota; class Gammaproteobacteria; genus Thiopontia. The sequence goes on from CAYFOU010000063.1 coordinate 1,984, forward strand.
GATAAAGTGATCTTTCCGTTTCGCCCGGGTGTAGCGCAGGCCGATACGGAATTCGAGTAGACGGGGCATCCGGTGATTATAGAGGAGTCGGTATTGCCGTGGATGGTTTTACTCCACCCCCTTCTCCTGCAGAAAGCTGCTGTAGCGTTTGTCGGAGTCGAGAATGTGGTTTTGCAGCCAATTCTTGAGGAACTCCAGCAGCGCTACGGTGATCATCCCCTCTTCGGCCTCGAAACGCTTTCTCAGCGTCTCCACCTGTTCGGTCAGAATCTCGTGCTCACGACGGTGGGCCTCCTCGTCGGGAAAGCCATGTTCGGCAAACAGACCCTCCTCGTAGGAGAAGTGCTTCTCGATATAGACCGCCAAGCCATCGAAGATATCGTTAAGCGCATCCTCTCCCTGATCCTGCTCAATGGCGGCATGCAGCGCGTTGATCATATTGACCAGCTTCTTGTGCTGTTCATCAATCGATGGAATACCCACACTGAAATGATCGTTCCAATCAATTAGAAGCATTGTCGAGGTTCCCTTGCCAGAACATAAAAGTACGATGGCTACCGATTGTAATACGAAATGGGAATCACAAGGGAGGAAGGTTGATTTTTGTCACCCCTTTCACTCTCAGTAGATGGTGGTTTGGCGGTACAATAGCGAGATGATTGAAGATGGAAATATCCCCCTGCTCAATCCCCCTCTTCCCAAGGCGCCCGGTGACAAAATTCACTGGGCGCAACTGTATGGGAGTGCCGGTGGACTGTTGATCGCCCGAGCCGCTGCCCAGACCGATGGCCCCCTGCTGGTACTGTTGAAGGATACCCCGGCAGTGAACCGGATGGAGGAGGCGCTACGCTTCTATCTGAGTGGCAGCGACATCCCCCTCTTCACCTTTCCCGATCAGGAGATGCTGCCCTATGACCGGCTCTCCCCCCATCCCGATATCACCTCCCGACGACTGGAGGTGATGACCCGTCTGCCGTCCCTGAAGCAGGGGGTGGTGCTGGCGGCATTATCGACAGTGATGCAGGTGGTGCCCCCACAAAACTATGTCGATCTGCACGCCTTCAGCCTCGCTACCGGCGATGCGCTGGATCGGGAGGGGTTACGGCTGCGGCTGGAGCAGAGCGGCTACCGGGTGGTCTCTCAGGTGATGGAACATGGCGAGTACGCCTTCCGTGGCTCGATTATCGACCTCTTCCCGATGGGGGCCGAGGCCCCCTACCGCATTGATCTGTTTGATGATGAGGTGGAGAGTCTGCGGCTGTTTGACCCCGAGAGCCAGCGCACCACCGAGCAGGTGGAGGCGATCCATCTGCTGCCAGCGCGTGAATTCCCGCTGAGCGAAGAAGGCATCCGCCACTTCCGTCAATCGTGGCGTGCCACCTTCGAGGGGGATCCACAGCAGAGTGCAGTCTACCGCGATATCAGCCAGGGGCTGGCTCCCTCCGGTATCGAATTCTATCTGCCGCTCTTCTTCGAGTCGTGTGCCACCCTGTTCGACTACCTCCCGGCCCACCATCTGCTGGTGACCGAGGCGGGGCTGGATGAGGGTGCCGAACAGTTCTGGAGCGAGATTGAGGAACGTTATCGCGACCAGTCCTTCGACCAGAGCCGTCCGGTACTGGAGCCGCAACAGCTGTTTCTGAAGACCGATCAGCTCTTTGGACGGATCAAGCAATCTCCAGTGGCACAACTCGACCACTTCGAGGCGGAGGAGAAGGCGGGCCACTTCAATCTCCAGAGTCGCAAGCCGATGCAGCTGGGGATGCAGAGCCGCAATGAGGATCCGTTGCAGCGATTGACGCAGTTCCTTGGCGACTTCAATGGGCGCACCCTGATTGCCGCCGAGTCGGCCGGGCGTCGTGAGGCGCTGCTGGAGCTGTTCCGCCCCCGTGCTCTGTTCCCGCAGGCGGTCGACTCCTGGAGCGATTTCCTCCGTGGTGAGGCCCCACTGTCGATTCTGGTGGCCCCGCTGGAGCAGGGACTGCTGCTGGAGGAGAGGCTTGCCGTCATTACCGAATCCCAGCTGTTTGGCGAGCAGGTGCTGCAGCGTCGTCGCCGTGCCAAGAAACGGGGTGTCAGTGGCGATGCGGTCATCCACCACCTTTCAGAGCTGCAAATAGGCGCCCCGGTGGTCCATCTCGACCACGGCGTGGGGCGCTATCAGGGGCTGGTCTCACTGGAGGCTGGCGGCAGCCAAGCAGAGTATCTGCTGCTGGAGTACACCAAGGAGGACAAGCTCTACGTCCCGGTCACCTCCCTCCATCTGATCGGGCGCTATACCGGCACCGATCCGGAGCGAGCCCCGCTCCACCGCCTGGGCAGTGACCAGTGGGCCAAGGCGCGCAAGAAGGCGGCCGAGAAGGTGCGCGATATTGCCGCCGAACTGCTGGAGATCTACGCCCGTCGAGCGGCGAAACAGGGCTATGCCCTGCCGCAGCCCGATATCGAGTACCAGCAATTCTCAGCCCAGTTCCCGTTCGAGGAGACCCCTGATCAGGCCGATGCGATCGAGGCGGTGGTTGAGGATCTGACCCGTCAACAGCCGATGGACCGTCTGGTCTGTGGTGATGTCGGCTTCGGCAAGACCGAGGTGGCGATGCGCGCCGCCTTCCTCACGGTGCAGAGCGGGCGCCAGATTGCGGTACTGGTCCCCACCACCCTGCTGGCGCAGCAACACTACGAGAATTTCCGCGACCGCTTTGCCGACTGGCCCTTCAAGATCGAGGTGCTCTCCCGCTTCAAGACCCAGAAGGAGACCAACGCTGCACTGGCAGAGCTGGAGCGTGGCACGGTCGATATCGTCATCGGTACCCACAAGCTGATCCAGAAGTCGGTCAAATTCAACAATCTGGGGATGGTGATCATCGACGAGGAGCACCGCTTCGGGGTACGGCAGAAGGAGCAGTTCAAGAAGCTACGGGCCGAGGTCGATGTGCTGACCCTGACCGCAACCCCGATCCCCCGTACTCTCAACATGAGTATGTCGGGACTACGTGATCTCTCCATTATTGCCACTCCACCGAGCAACCGTGTCGCGATCAAGACCTTTGTGCGGGAGTGGGACCCTGCACTGATTCGTGAGGCGTGTCTGCGTGAGATCCGCCGCGGTGGTCAGGTCTACTTCCTCCACAACAAGGTGGAGACCATTGAGAAGACCGCCAGTGACCTGCAGGAGCTGCTGCCGGAGGCAACCATCGAGATCGCCCATGGACAGATGCGGGAGCATGAGCTGGAGCGGGTGATGAAGGATTTCTATCACCGCCGTTTCAATATCCTGGTCTGCACCACCATTATCGAGACCGGAATCGACATCCCCACCGCCAATACCATCATCATGGATCGGGCCGACCGCCTCGGTCTTGCCCAACTCTACCAACTGCGGGGCCGTGTCGGACGCTCCCACCACCGCGCCTACGCCTACCTGGTAGTGCCACCGAAAAGTGTGATCACCCCAGATGCGGTGAAGCGGCTGGAGGCGATCGAGTCGCTGGAGGAGCTGGGGGCCGGATTCACCCTCGCCGTCCACGATATGGAGATCCGTGGCGCTGGTGAGCTGCTGGGCGATGACCAGAGTGGACGGATGCAGGAGATCGGTTTCGATCTCTACGCCGAGATGCTGGAGCGTGCCGTCGAGGATCTGAAACAGGGCACCACCACCGATCTGGAAGAGAGCATCGAATCCCAGGTGGAGGTCGATCTGGGGGCCCCTGCCCTGCTGCCGGAGGATTATCTGCCGGACGTGAATGCACGACTGGTGCTCTACAAGCGTATTGCGGCTGCGAGGGATCAGGAGGCGTTGGATGAGCTGCAGGTGGAGATGATTGACCGCTTTGGCCTGCTGCCGGAACCGGCCAAGAGCCTGATGCAGACCACCGCATTGAAGCTGATCGCCACTCCGCTGGGGGTAAGGAAGATCGAGGCCAATGGCGACGGGGCCACCCTGCTGATTGGTGAGCAGCACAAGCTGGAGCCAGTGCAGATCATTCAGCTGATCCAGCAGCAGCCCAAGCGGGTCAAGCTCAATGGACAGGATCGTATTCAACTGGTTGCCGAGATGGAGACGGTTGAGGCGCGCCGCCAGCAGATTGAGCAGCTGTTGGCAGAACTTTCCGGCAGCGATTGCCCTCACTAATCTTGCCACACGGTTCTATATATTGCCGCTTTCCTCTCTTCACAACCAAGCACAAAACATATAACCACTTGTTATTTAACACTTAACTTGAATGTAACACAAAATTGACACCCCTTTTTTGACACAGCCAAAAGTTTGGCACCATGCTTGCGAAAATCCCTGTGACTGTGAAAAACAATCTGGCCTGACCGGATATAAAAACAAAAAGAGGGATCAACAATGGGTTATGCACTGCCAATTCAGGAGTTGAACCAGCTCCATGCCCGGGAGACCAACTCCGACATGGAACTTCAGCTACAACGTGAGCTGATGAACAACAAATATCTGGAGCTGAAGCTATCACAAGAGCTTCAGGCCAAGCTCGATATCCACTCCATCATTCGGCACTTCTCATCAACCCTCTCCCACTATATCGACCATAGCGGTATTCAGGTGATGACCACCGAATCAAAGGTGGTGACGATTGAGGGACGTTATGGACACCACAGAGAGTCGGTCGACCTGATTCTGGATGATGAGAAGTTTGGAACGGTGATCCTGATGGGGCGGGAGCCTATCAATAAATGGTCGGCAATCTTCTTCCGCTATCTTGCCCGCTATCTGGTCTATCCCATCAAGAATGCACTGCTGATTCAATCACTGAAGATGCAGACCATCACCGACCCACTGACCGGAGCGCTGAACCGCACCGCACTGGAACATGACCTGTCACAGGAGATCGAAGTGGCGGCCCGCTATGACAGTTTGGTCGCGGTGGCGATGCTTGATATCGACCATTTCAAGCGGGTCAATGACACCTATGGACATGCAGCAGGAGATCGCATTCTGACCGGGGTGGCCAAACAGATTCAGAAACAGATTCGCAGTGCAGATAGCCTCTACCGTTATGGGGGGGAGGAGTTCACCCTGCTGATGCGCAACACCTCGCTGGAGAATGCGAAGAACAAACTGGAGTCGATTCTCGACAACATCGGCAACGGGGACTGGAATGATGTCGATCCAGAGCTGAAGATTACCCTGAGTGCCGGTGTAACCATATGGGATGGCGAAGAACACGGAAAGGCGCTGATTAAACAGGCGGACCAAGCGCTCTACTACTCCAAGAGCAACGGCCGTAATCAGGTCAATTGTACAGAAAGGTAACTGGTTTACTTGCCCAACGGATGTTTGGGGTCGGCCAGCTTCTTGGCCACCACAGAGAGGATCATCTTCTCGATTACATGGTTCTGCACCGGCTTGCGCAGGAAGGCATTGACATAGCCACGTGCCTGCTCCAGATCAGCCTCCGACTCCGCAGTAATCATCAGAATAATCAGGTTGTCGTGGCGACCGGTCTCACGCACCTTCTTAGCGAAGGTGAGACCATCCATGACCGGCATGCTCCAGTCGGCCAATACCAGATCCGGACGCACCGAGTTGATGGCGGTAAAGGCCTTCAGGCCATTGGTGGCGGCATGCATATTCTCACGAGGAATCCCCAGATCGCGCAAAATCAGACGGTAGCTGTCGATGTTCATCGGCATATCATCCACTACCAGCACCTTCATCTTGGCGAAGAGTGGTTGCAGTCTCTTTTTCAGCAGCTCGTAATCGATGGATGGTTGTTCACTCATTGTTGTTCTTTTGGCCTGTCTGTCATTACAGTGAATTATCCTGTAATACTCTCAATATCACAATCGACAAGAGGCAACTTGATCAGAAAGACCACCTCTTCTCCCCGGTTCTGGACTGAAATGGTTCCACCGGACTGACGCAGGATCTGCTGCACATCATACAGCCCTACCCCATTGCCAGCCTCCTTCAGTGAAAAACCCTGTTTGAAAATGGATTGCTGAATCTCTTCAGGAATCGGATTGCCCCGGTTGCTGATCCCCAGAAGCAGGTGCTCATTCTCTTCATTGAGATTGATATGAATCATCGGCTGATCCTGAATCTCCACCAGCAGATCAAGATCCTCCGGCTTGCCACTACAGATCTTGTCATTGAGGTAGGAGTCCACCGCATCAGCTGCATTATTCAACAGATTGAGCAGCATGGTCTGACAATCGATCGGGGTCATGCGGATGCAGCTGTTGTCACGCTCATCCATATTGGTTGCCACCTGCTTGCCCTTGCCCAGAGTGGAGATGGCAAACAGCGAGAGCGTCTCATTGATCTTCTTCTGCATCGACAGGGTCGCCATCTGATTGGCGGTCTCTCGTGCACTACCCAGTGCCAATTGCAGCATGGTATGAATCATTGAGACCTGCTCATGAATCAGCTCCACACGATCCTTGGTCAGCAGCTTGATCTTCTCTTCCGGTGAATCATGCGAGGCGATCAGGCGGTCCACCATACCGTTGAGGTAGCTGATGGAGTTCTTCATCGTATGTGCAGTGGAGCGGAAGGTATCGAACAGCTGTTTCTGCTGACGTACCAGAGACTCCTTCTCCAGCAGGCGCTGCTGACGATCGGTGATGTCCACCGAGAACTCCAGCATCTGATGAATCACCCCATGGTCGTTATAGATCGGCACACAGTGCAGCTCATAGAGGCGCGCCTCACCCTCCTGATTGAAGTGGGTGTGCTCAATCACCGACGGCTGGCCGGTCGTACGAATCTGTGGCATCGGGCAGCCACCATGGATCTGGTTACAGGGCTCATCCTGACCATGCAACAATCTGTGGCAGGTGACATGGGGATCAAAACTCTCTTCCGATCCAGAGTGCATGATCACCTCATAATTGTCGACATCGACCACGGTGACCGGCATCGGCAACGCATCAAACAGCTGGCTCAGCCAGTTGCGGTAGGCGACGTTGCTGTTCAGCTCCTGCTGCAGCTGCTGGTTGCGGTTCCACCCCAGACAGGCGTTGTAGGCCATGTGCTCCACCTCGGCCAGATCCAGCGGTTTGCGCAGGAAGTAGAGGTGGCTGAACACCGCGACCCGAAATTCACTCGGCTTGTAGTCGGAATAGGCCGAGGCGATCACAATATGGATATTGGAGTCGACCTCACGGATGCGCTTGGCGGTCTCCAACCCATCAATACCAGGTGGCATCCGCACATCGAGAAAGACCACGGCATAGGGGCGTTGCTGGGCGACCGCGAGAATTACCTTCTCCACCGCCTCTTCTCCCTGGGTGGCGGTGGTCAGATCAAAGGCAAACCCGCCGCCCACCTCATCCTCACCGAAGAGGTGGGAAAACTCCTTGGCAACCTCATCCGAGGGGGCAAAGGTCTTCTTGAACAGTTCCAGAATGGTCGGTTCGTCATCGACCACCAGAATGCGGTGGTTGAGCCCTGTGGCTGCGAGTGGATGCTTGTCGTATCGGATGTCTTGCATGGGTTGCAACATTTACCCCGGATCTTGTTCAGACCATGTAAGAGGTACTGTTCTTTTGATTATTATATTTATCAGGGATAAAAGTTCTTTGCAATCGATCAATAAATCATACCCGTACTCGAAGTGAAGGGTCAACGATTTAACTCGCAAGAGTTTGCTTTGTAAAAATATTTACAGGGAGAGCTTTGCATAGAAGACTATTTTTCTTTGAGGCAAGGCATAAATGAACGCTTACATAGGGTAGATAAGCGATTGAGTACATTTTTAGCGCCGCATGAAAGCAAAGTGCTTTTATGCAAAAACCTCACAGGGCACGTTCAGCAATGGGCTGATAGTCCCGCGCCTTCTCTCCCATATAGCACTGGCGCGGACGCCCAATCTTGGATTGACCATCTCCCAGCATCTCATTCCATTGCGAGACCCACCCCACAGTTCGAGCCATTGCAAACAGCACGGTAAACATATTGAGCGGAATGCCGATCGACAGCATGATGATGCCGGAGTAAAAATCGACATTGGGGTAGAGCTTGCGCTGCCTGAAGTAGTCATCTTCCAGCGCCACCCGCTCCAGCTCCAGCGCCAGATCAAGCAACTTCTGGTTCTCGTTGCAAGTATCACACTGCGCCACAATCTGGTGGCAGAGATCCCGCAGGATACGGGCACGGGGATCGTAGTTCTTGTAGATGCGGTGACCAAACCCCATCAGACGGAAGCGGTCCCCCTTGTCCTTGGCCCGCTCGATATAGTGGGAGAGCGGTTTGCCGGAATCACGCATCTCCTCCAGCATGCGGATCACCGCCTCATTGGCCCCACCATGGGCCGGTCCCCAGAGAGAGCCGATCCCGGCTGCGATCGAGGCAAACGGGTTGGCCTCGGAGCTGCCCGCCAGGCGCACCGTTGAGGTGGAGGCATTCTGCTCATGGTCGGCATGGGCAATCAGGATCACCTCCAGCGCCCGTACCGCCAGCGGATCCGGGGTGTAGTCATTGGTCGGTAGCGAGAACATCATGTGGAGGAAGTTCTCCACATAGCTGTAGTCATTGCGGGGATAGGTGAACGGCAGGCCATTGGCGTAGCGGTAACTCCAGGCGGCAATGGTCGGCATCTTCGCCACCAGCTGCTTGGCGGAGTGTTTGCGGTTCTTCGGATCGTGAATGTCCTGAAAGTCGTGATAGAAGGCGGAGAGTGCCCCCACCACCCCCACCATGATCGCCATCGGGTGGGCGTTGGAGCGAAAACCCTCGAAAAAGCGCTTCATCTCCTCCTGCAGCAGGCTCTCCTGGGTCACCTCCTGCGAGAAGGCATCCAGCTCCTCCTGTGTCGGCAGATGACCACAGAGCAGCAGGAAGCAGACCTCGATAAAGGAGCTCTTCTCCACCAGCTGCTCAATGGGATATCCTCGGTAGAGCAGCTTCCCCTCATTGCCATCCAGATAGGTGATCTTGCTGGAACAGCTTGCGGTTACGGTAAAACCGGGATCATAGGTAAAGAGCCCCAACTCCCTGTAGAGTGGACGTATGTCAATGATTCGGGTGCCCTGAGCGGGTTCAATGGTCTCCAGCTCAACCGTCTTTCCGGTTGCGTGGTCGGTAATCGTGACTTTATTGGACATCGTCGTGAACCTCCTGCATGGGCTGGATCAATTATTCTTTTTGTTGTGCGCAAAAAATAGCCAACCATTATAGTCAGGAATTACCGTAAAATGCAATAATCGGCAAACGATATTTATCAATAATCCCTATTGGAGAAGCCTTCGATACCCCCCAATGAAGCAGTGCCTGTCAGGGCTGAACTACCGCTGTCAAGGAACCTCTCGCAGTAGAGTTAATGGAGAATGCGGCTGAGCTTGAATAGCAGATCCAGCGTCAATGAAGAGATTTGCTCAGTCTGCTGCTTGTCAATGGCATCACCAATCTCTGCCGCAACATGAGAAAGGTGGGCATAGCCGAACGAGGTGGCACTTCCCTTGATCACATGGGCAATCTCCCCCACCTCTTCCCAGTCCTCTTTCGACAATGCCTTGGAGAGATCAAGTTTGAGCTCATGCATACGCTGGATAAAGAGCTGACTCAAATCCCCATCAATCACACTGTCCTTGCTCTTCAGCACAGGGTCTACCACCGATTCGGCAACCATCTCTTCCGGGTCTTCCGATTTCAGATATTCACTGAGCATCAGACGGAACTGGCTCGGCTGAATCGGCTTGGTGAGGAAGCCATTGGCCCCCACCTCCTCAAATGCCTTTCGATGCTTCTCCATCACATTGGCGGTCAATGCAATGACTGGAGTCTGGTTACCGGCTGCACGCAGGCGGCTGGTCGCCTCCACACCATCCATTACCGGCATCTGCATATCCATCAGAATCAGATCAAAGGAGCGCTGGGTCGCACACTCCAGCGCTTCTACACCGTTGGCCGCCACTTCGGATTCAATCCCCATCACCTCCAGCATCTTGGTAATCAGCATCTGCAGTTCCGGGGTATCCTCCACCACCAGTACCCTCCCCTTGAAGCGGTTGATAACGATGGATCGACGCAGATCCTGCCGGTGCTCCCCCTCTATCACCGGAACATTGCTCAGCTCCAGCGGCAGATCAACCCGGAAGGTGGAGCCTCTACCCGACTCACTCTCTGCCTCAATGGTACCCCCCATCATCTGGGCCAACCGCTTGGAGATACAGAGCCCAAGACCGGTCCCGCCAAAGCTGCGACTGATCGAGCTGTCCCCCTGCTGGAAGCGTTGAAACAGCCTCCCCTTGAGCTCATCGTTGATGCCGATACCGCTATCCTCCACCGAGAAGTGGAGCATGCTGCCAGAGGACCAGGTGGTAAGAAGCACATGTCCTTTCTCGGTAAACTTGAGTGCATTACTGAGCAGGTTGACTGCAATCTGTTTGATGCGTTGATGATCTCCGAGCAGCATAAATTCAGGTTGCAGCCGCTGTTTTACCTCAAAACGGAGCCCCGCCTTCTCCATCTGATTGGAGAACATCAGCTCCAGTTCCTCCATTATATGGCTCAGATCATAAGGGTGGGATTCGATGGTGAAGTTGCCCGACTCGATCTTGGACATGTCGAGAATGTCATTGACCAGTGCCAGTTGATTCTCCCCAGCCGCCTCAATCACCCGCAGCATTTTGCGATGTTCACTATCATGCAACTGCTCCATCAGGAATTCACTCTGCCCGATAATGGTGGTGAGCGGGGTACGCAGTTCATGGCTCATTGAGGCGAGGAAATCAGACTTGGCCCGATCTGCCGCCTTCGCCTGCTTCATCTTCTTCAGCAGGCGCCGGTTGATCCGCTTGATACTGCTGTAGGTAATCACCCAGGAAACCAATAACAGGGTAATGACTCCCCACAGGGTCAGGCGGTAATCATTCTGGGAAAAGATCAGCTCACTGCGCAGGGACTGTTCAACCCCCTCCGCCTGATCCATGATCTCCCCAAAGAGGCGATCAAAGGCCTGATCAATTGTGGTACCAGGCTGGTTATTCTCCTTGTTGTTTTCCCGCTGCAACATAAAGGTGCGGAACTGCCGCAGATTGCGCTCCAGCATCTCCAGCTGTTCACGTATCGATTCTGTCCGCACCGGCGGAAAATACCCCTCCCGGTTTCTTCCCCCCTTCAACATTGCCTGGATATACCAGTCACTCTGGTCAAGATGGCCCAATATCTTGTCCAGCCCCTCATGCTGATCACCGGACATGCGTTCCTCAAACCAGAGGTGAGACAGCGTGGTCTCCTGTTTCACCACCATGATGGCATCGATATGTTGAGTGTAATAATCCGCAAAATCGACCCCATCGGTATAGACCAGATAGATCATGGCGGAGGCAACACCACCAAAAAGGAGCAGAATCAGCTCTGTGGTGTAGCGTTTAACGCGCTGCAGCATAACTATGGATCGTTCTCTCTGTAAGATTCCCCGAAATCTTTTGTGCACCCCTTGCATGGCGCACCACCTAATAAGGCACTTCTAAAAATGTCCTTTTCCAGCCATTACTTCGTCAGCTCCGTACTCGAATCCTCA
>CAYFOU010000064.1:0-13409 GCA_964344805.1 uncultured Piscirickettsiaceae bacterium
GACCCGCGATATCCGGGTGATCCTGATCAAGCTGGCCGACCGCCTCCACAACATGCGCACCCTTGACGGCATGCGCGCCGACAAGCGTCGTCGCATCGCCCGCGAGACGCTGGAGATCCATGTACCAATTGCCCACCGTCTGGGGATGAGCAAGGTGGCCCATGAGTTGCGTGAGCTGGGCTTCTGCAATCTCTACCCGATGCGTGCCCGGGTGCTGAAGGAGGCGGTCCACCAGGCCCGCGGCAACCGCAAGGAGATTCTCGACACCATCGAGGTGGCGATCCGTCGCCGTCTGCTGGAGACCGATCTTGAGGCCGAGGTGAGTGGTCGTGAAAAGCATCTCTACAGCCTCTACAAGAAGATGAAGGACCAGCGCCTGCCGTTCCGCGAGATCTACGACGTCTACGCCTTCCGCGTCATCGTCCCCAGCGTCGAGGCGTGCTATCAGGCACTCGGCATTGTCCACAGCATCTACAAGCCGCTGCCGGGCAAGTTCAAGGACTACATCGCCATCCCCAAGGCCAACGGCTACCAGTCCCTCCACACCGTGCTCTTCGGTCCCCACGGGGTACCGGTGGAGATCCAGATCCGCACCCAGGAGATGCACCTGATCTCTGAAGAGGGCATTGCCGCCCATTGGGACTACAAGAACGACAACCCCGACAGCAGCAGCACCGCCCCGGTCAGCTCCACCGAGAAGCGGGCGCGCCAGTGGCTGCAAGACCTGCTCGATCTACAGAAGAACAGCGGCAGCTCTCTGGAGTTTCTAGAGAGCGTCAAGATCGATCTCTTCCCTGATGAGGTCTACATCTTCACCCCCAAGGGGAAGATCATTGAACTGCCCCGTGGTGCCACCGTACTTGACCTCGCCTATCGCATCCATACCGAGATCGGCACCCACGCCACTGCAGCCAGGGTCAACCGCAAACCGGCCCCCCTCAATGCCCAGCTCTACAACGGACAGACGGTGGAGATCATCACTGCCGAGGACAGCTATCCCCACCCCGGCTGGCTGCAGTATGTCACCACCGGAAAGGCGCGCAGCAACATCCGCCACTATCTGAAGAATCTGCAGGAGGAGGAGGCGGTACAGCTGGGCGAGCGGCTGCTGCTGAAGGCGCTGTCACGCCGCAGCATCACCAAGAAACGGTTCAAGAAGATGGATATGGAACCGGTGCTGAAGAAGCTGCAGTTGGAGAACATGGAACAGCTCTACAACGAGATTGGCATGGGACAGCGGATGGCGGAGCTGGTGGCCGGTGGCATCATCCAGTGCTGCACCAAGGGGGGCGTCAATGACGAGGAAGAGACTCCAAAGAAGAAGCAGCGGCGCTGGAACCCCCTTTCAATGCTGACCCCATTGCTGAAACGCAGACTACTCAGTCGCCACTCCGATGGTCGCCGCCCACTGATGATTCGCGGTGCCGAGGGGATGGTGGTCCACTTCGCCAAGTGTTGCCGCCCGATTCCCGGTGACCCCATCATCGGTCATCTCAGCTCCGGCAAGGGGCTGGTGATCCACCGCAGTGACTGCAACAACGGCTCCAACATGCAGAGCAACCCGGAACAGTGGGTCTCAGTGGAGTGGTCACAGAAGAGTGAACCACAGGAGCTGCCGACCGAGATCCGGGTGGAGGTGGCCAACAAGAAGGGGGTGCTCGCGATCCTTGCCTCCACCATCTCCGAGATGGGCTCCAACATCGACAACGTCTCGCTCGACGATCAGGACGGGCGCACCAACATCATCAACTTCACCATCCGGGTCACCGGCCGTAAACACCTGGCGGAGATCATCCGCAACATTCGCAAACTGAAGCCGGTCCATACCATCCAGAGAATCAAGGGGTGAGCGAAGCGCTAACCGCCCTGCGCGGCGTCGGCCCCAAGCTCTCCACCCAACTGGAGAAGCTGCAGCTGCACAAGGTGTCTGACCTGCTGTTTCATCTCCCTCTACGCTATCAGGACCGTACCACGATCACTCCAATCAGCGCCCTGCTGCCGGGCACCGAACAGCAGATCGAGGGGACCATTACCGGCAGCGGGGTGCGCTTCGGCAGACGCCGCAGTCTGCTCTGCACGGTGGAGGATGAGGGCGGCACCCTCACCCTGCGCCTCTTCCACTTCAACAAGGGGCAACAGGCGGCGCTGCAGAATGGTCGCACCATCCGCTGCTTTGGCGAGGTACGCCCCGGACAGAACGGACTGGAGATGATCCACCCGGAGTACCAGCTGATTGATGGGCGCAATCCCCCTCCACTGGAACAGAGCCTGACCCCAATCTATCCTGCCACCGAGGGGGTACGGCAGAAGACCCTCTACAGCCTCACCTCACAGGCGCTGCAGCGGGCACTCACAGAGGCCGAGGAACTGCTGCCGGATCCACTGCTGCAGAAGCTTCCCCCACTACAACAGGCGCTACAGACCCTACACCGCCCCAATGCCACCACTACAGCGGAGCAGATGCAGGGCAGCCGACAACGCATCGCACTGGAGGAGCTATTGGCCCACCACCTCTCGATGCAGCAGATACGCCAGCTGCAACAGACCAAACAGAGCCGACCGCTGCCCTCTACCCAACCACTGATCCAGCAGTTCCTCGATCAGCTCCCCTTTACGCTGACCACTGCACAACAGCGAGTGGTCGATGAGATCTTTGCCGATCTGCAGCGCCCCTGGCCGATGCAACGGCTGCTACAGGGGGATGTTGGTTCCGGCAAGACCCTGGTCGCTCTCTGTGCGGCCCTGCAGTGTGCTGCATCTGGTTTTCAGAGTGCACTGATGGCCCCGACCGAGCTGCTGGCGGCACAGCACCACCACAACCTCTCCCGCCTGCTGCAGCCGCTGGGGATTGAGGTGGGGCTGCTCTCTGGAGGGATGAAACGGGCCGAACAGCGGGAGGTGACCGAAGCAATGGCTAGTGGCAGCCTGAAAATCGTAGTCGGCACCCACGCCCTGTTCCAGAAGGGGGTCCGCTTCCACAATCTGGCGCTGGTGATTATCGATGAGCAGCACCGCTTTGGGGTGGAGCAGCGCTACGCCCTGCAGCAAAAGGGTGAGGATGGCTCCTTCATCCCACATCAGCTGGTAATGACCGCCACCCCGATCCCCCGCACCCTGGCAATGACCTTCTATGCCGATCTCGACAGCAGCGTGATTGATGAGCTGCCGCCGGGACGTACCCCGATCCAGACCGTCACCATCCCGGAGAGTCGTCGTGAGGAGATCATCCAGCGGGTCCACGCCAACTGTCAGGAGGCAACACAGGTCTACTGGGTCTGCCCGCTGATCGAGGAGTCGGAGGCGCTACAGTGTCAGGCCGCCACCGAGCACGCCACCGCTCTGCGGGAACAGCTACCTGATCTGCAGATCGGGCTGGTCCACGGCCGCCTCTCCACTACGGAAAAAGAGGCGGAGATGAACCATTTCCATCGTGGAGAGAGCCAGATTCTGGTCGCCACCACGGTGATCGAGGTGGGGGTCGATGTCCCCAACGCCAGTCTGATGATCATCGAGAATGCCGAGCGGCTGGGGTTGGCCCAGCTCCACCAGCTACGGGGGCGGGTTGGACGTGGCAGCGAGGCGAGCAGCTGTGTGTTGATGTACAAATCCCCATTAAGCCAGGTGGCCAAGGAGAGGCTACAGACCATTCGTGACTCCAATGATGGCTTCGAGATTGCTCGCAAGGATCTGGAGATGCGCGGCCCCGGAGAGCTGCTGGGGCGTCGCCAGACGGGTGCACTACAGCTGAAGATCGCCGACCTGACCCGCGATCAGCACCTGATTCACCAGGTGGAGCAGATCGCCCCGGCTCTGCTGAGGCACCACCCGGAGCAGGTAAAACGGCTGATCCGGCGCTGGATCCCGGAGGGGGAGCGGTATCGATCAGTGGGATAGGGTATAGTAGTCTGCTCGATAATAGTGCACCTGTTCATGATCAAAAAGCTGTCCCTGTCGCTGTTGGTAATCGCTCTCCTGGTACTGATCGGGATGACCGCCCAGCGCTGGGCCGGTACCCTCTCGGAGCATGAACATCCCCATCAGTTACAGACCTTCAGCGATGCCGACTTCTATAACTACCCGGATGAGGTCTTTGTGGCCCGGTCAGAGCCAATACACCCCATTCCACAACTGAAGCCTGTACTGGCTCCCGCACTACAACAGCGGGTCAATCTGGGGCGCAAACTGTTTCATGACCCTCGCCTCTCCGGCAACAATACCCTCTCCTGCGCCACCTGCCATCAACTGGCAAGCGGAGGGGCCGATCCACGCGGCATCTCTATCGGTATCACCGGAGAACCACTGCGGCGCAATAGTCCAACCGTCTACAACGCCACCTTCAATGCCCACCAGTTTTGGGACGGCCGGGTGGAGACCTTGCTGGAACAGGCCGACAAGCCCATCACCCATCCTCAGGAGATGGGGGCAAACTGGCCCCTCATTCTGCAACGACTGCAACAGGACCCGGCACTGGTAGAGGCCTTTGCCATCTATCCACAGGGGATCACCCAGGAGACCATTCTTGATGCGATTGTGCTGTTCGAACGCACCCTGGTAACCCCCAACAGCCCATTTGACCGCTACCTGCTGGGCGATGAGGATGCCCTGACCCAGAAGCAGAAACAGGGCTATGCACTGTTCAAGAATCTCGGCTGCATCAGCTGCCATCAGGGGCGCAACCTCGGCAGCAACCTGTTTCAGCGCATCGGGGTTTACGCAACCCACCAGCAGCTCAGCAATATCCAGCTCGAGGATCAGGGACGTTTTGAGGTAACCGGCAATACGGAGGATCTGCTGCTGTTCAAGGTCCCCACACTGCGCAACATCGCGCTCACCGCCCCCTACTTCCATGATGGCTCTCGCCTTACACTGGAGAGCGCCATCCATGACATGGGGGCGCTACAACTGGGCAAGATTCTCTCCACCCAGCAGATTGAACAGATCACCCAGTTCCTCCATTCACTGACCGGTGAACTGACCGGGGCTGCACCATGAAACACCTTCAGCAGTGGTTTCATAACAACAGCTATCTGGTGCTCGGACTGCTGCTGGTGCTCTTTGCCGGCCTCTTCTACGCTATTCAGGGGGTGGAGTCGAGGAGACACACCGACTATCTCGACCTGCTGCGACAACTGAAAAACCAGGACAACGACTACAGCATGGAGCTGTTCCGGATCCGTTTTCAGGTACGCAGTGATTTCGATACGCTGCTGACCACCGAGCGCACCATCCACCAGCTGCTGCAACAACTGGAGGCCCCTCCCGCCTATCTGGAGCCGAGCTACAAGTTGGCCATTCAGACACTGGTACAGCAGTTGCAGGGGCAGTTTGAGGAGAAACAGCAACACACCTCACGCTTTAAATCCGCCAAGGCACTCTACAGCAACAGCGTACGTTACCTACCACTACTGCATGATCAGATCGAGCATCTGAAAGATCTCTACCATACCCCACTGATCGACAGTATCTACCACCTGACGGAAGAGACCCTGACCCATGTCTCCCATCAAATCCCCAACAAGGAGGGAGCAGAAAAGCACAACTTCACCCGAGAGATCGCACGGTATCGCCAGCAACTGCAGACAGATGCCGAGACCGACCATGAGACCAAGCAGGTTCTCCTCTCTCTGCTACGCCATATCGAGCTGATTATCACCAACCTGCCGGCAGTTGAGCACCACCTGGCGGAGGCCTCCTCCCCGGCCACCATGGATACCATCACCCATCTGCGCAATATCTATCTGGCTGGCTACCGCACTCTGCAGGAGCGAGTACAGTTCGCCACCAACCTGCTCGCACTCTTCACCATGGCACTGTTTATTGCTCTGCTCTTTGCCATCTTCAATCTGCGTCGAGCCCATGGAGATCTGGAACAGATCAATCAGGATCTGGAGGCACGGGTCTCTCGCCGCACCGAGGCACTGGCCAACGCCAAGGAGTATGCCGAAAAGATCACCCAGTCGATGTCCGAGGCGCTGCTGGTAACCAATCCAGAGGGGAGCATCCTCTCCTGTAATCTGGCAGCCGAATCACTGTTGGAGAGTGACCGTGAAATTCTGCTGCACTCCCCCCTGAGCCAATGGACCCCCGCCCCGATTGAGGCGACAGATTACACGGGAGGAGAGACCACACTGACCCTTCCGGGGGAGCGGGATATTCCGGTTGAGCTCTCACGCGCCATCCTCCATGAGACCGATGGATCCATCTACGGCTACACCTATGTCATGCATGACCTGCGTGAACGCAAACATGCCGAGCAACAGCAGCAGTTCCTCGCCTTCCAGTCCGGCATTGCTGAAATGGGGGTTACGGTAATGCACAATATTGGCAACATCATTACCGGCATCACCGGAAATATCGAACAGGCGCGTCAGGGGCAACGAATGGTTGCCAAGACCTCGGAAACCTTTAGCCTCTTTACCAAACAGCTGGAGGATACCCTGGGCGAACAGATCACCGAGACCGCCCCACTGATACAGACCCTGAAGCGCTCCAAGGTAGTGGTGGCCAAATCATCACAGCTACTGGGCGCAGTGGCAAAAGAGAAGCTGGATAATCCACTGAACGAGATTATCCACCACATTCAGCGTATCGGTGACCTGATCCGCCTGCATGAAAATGAGGTTCACCCCTCCACCCTGCAAAGCACCTTTGACCTGAAAAACCTGGTCCACGATGTCATCAACAACACCCGGAAGCTGATAGGGGAACACCCAATCGACATTGAGGTGGATGTCCCCGATACCCTCTCTCAGATCACCCTGCCCCGCAACCAGCTACAACAGATGCTGACCCATCTGATGCAGAACAGCATCGAGGCGATTATCCAGCACCACCATAATGAAAATGGCCCCCTGAACGGACAGATAATCCTCCGTGCCGACACACTCAAGGGGCAGAGCTGGTATCTGGAGATCGAGGATAACGGTCACGGTATTGATGACCAGATCCGCGAGGAGATCTTCAACCTTGGTTTCACCACCAAATCCGGTAGAAGCGGATACGGCCTCCACTCCGCCGGTAACTTCGTGCAGAGTACCGGCGGCAGCATTGATCTGTTCAGTGGCCGGGATGAAACAGGCACACGCATTCGCATCACCTTTACTCAGCAGTAGCCTCTACAAGGCGCCTCTAAAAATAGGCATTTTGCGGCAAGTACAAGAAAGCACCGCACACAGAACCGCAGTGTACATGCGAGTACATGAGGATTCGAGTACGGAGCTGACGAAGTAATGGCTGGAAAAGGACATTTTTAGAGATGCCTTACAGTACCTTCAGCCTTTACACTGTCGAGCTCCAACATCAGCGCCTGAGTTGAGGAGAGGGTCTCCACCAGCGCAAACAGCAGTGAGGCCACCAGCGTCATCAGGCTGGAGCCAAAGAGATAGATCCCTGTATCCTGCTGACCGATAAAGAGGCTGAAGATGGAGAAGGTACAGAGGATAAAGCTGATGATCCCCAGTGCCTGCATCCGCCGAATATAGCCAATACGCCGCTTCAGGATCTCCAGCTGCTGCCGATAGTGGGGGCGGCGACAGGCATCCCCCTCCTTGGTCATCTGCCGGATCAATAGCCCCAGTGCCTGAAAGCGGTTGTTGTAGGCAAGCAATAATAACGAGATCGCCGGGAACAGCAGCGACGGCGTGGTCAGCTCCATCAGAGGATATCGATGGCGTAGTCAGAAAGGCGGGAACGTTCACCCAGTTTCAAGGTGACATGACCACTGTGGGTCCAATTCTTGAAGCGGTCTACCGCATAGGTGAGGCCGGAGCTGGTCTCGGTCAGATAGAGGGTATCAATCTGTGCCAGATTACCGATACAGACAATCTTGGTGCCGGGACCGGCACGGGTCACCAGCGCCTTGATCTGCTTTGAAGTGAGGTTCTGCGCCTCATCAATGATCAGATAGCGCCCGACAAAGGTGCGCCCGCGCATGAAGTTCATCGAACGGATCTTGATGCGGTGATTGATCAACTCCTGGGTCGCCTCACGCTCGAACGGGGTACTCTTGTCATGCATCGTCAGCACCTCCAGATTATCCATCAGCGCCCCCATCCACGGCGCCATCTTCTCCTCCTCGGTACCGGGAAGGAAGCCGATATCCTCCCCCAGCGGGATGGTGATGCGGGTCATCACAATCTCGTTGTAGAGATTCTGCTCCAGCGTCTGCTCCAGACCTGCCGCCAGCACCAGCAGGGTCTTGCCGGTACCCGCCGGTCCCAACAGGGTAACGAAATCGAACTGTGGATCCATCAACAGGTTGAGGGCATAGTTCTGCTCGCGGTTGCGGGCCTGAATGCCCCACACCGAATGGTTCTCGGAGTCATAGTTGCGCACCCGTTCCAGCGTCGCCTTCGGTCCATTGATGGCACGGATAATATAGTCGTTATGCGGTTGATCCTGATCGGCCAGAAACTCCCCCGGATCCCACTCCTTGACGCTCTCCCCCTCCACCTCATAGAGGGTGTGCCCCTCCTCCTGCCAGGTCTTCAGATCCTTGCCCACGGCCTCCCAGAAGTCGGGGGTGATCTCGTGGTAACCGGTTGGCAGCAGATCAACATCATCCAGCACCTTGTCGTTGCGATAGTCTTCACTGTGAATACCAAGAATGGATGCCTTGATACGCAGGTTGATGTCACGGGTGACCAGCCGCACATCCTGCACCTGTGCCTGCAGTGCCAGCACGGTGGCCAGAATACTGTTGTCCGCAGTGCTCCCCGGCAGTGAATCGGGCAGCTCAACACTGTCAATCGAGGTCTGGAAGAAGAGTCGGCCCGAGGTATCAAGCGAGGCATTACTCAACGTGCCAGGGGGAATCAGCTGTATCCCGTAATTGATCTGGTCCAGATCACAGCTCTCCACCAGTTCATCGATAAAGCGGGTAACCTGACGCACGTTGCGTGCAATCTCGGAGCCCCCCTTCTTGCCCCGATCCAGCTCCTCCAGCACCACCATCGGCAGATAGACATCATGCTCCTGAAAGCGAAACAGTGCCGTTGGATCATGCATCAAAATATTGGTATCGAGGACAAAAAGCCGTTTTGCACTATCCAACTGGTTGACCATAGTTGCTCCTAAAAAGTGTTTTCTCTACCATGGATCATACAACGAAAATCGACTTTCACATATCTCTGTTGCGTGATGATGACAACGGTTACAGAAGTGGCTTGGTGTATACTTTATGCATGATTTTTCCCGTTACGGAACCACTCTGGGTCCCTGAATCACGCCTCTCTCTGCTGCAGCCGGATCATCAGTCCCGGCGACTGCTGACCGATTCCGGTTCACTGACCCGCAAGATCATGCAGCATTGCAGTGGCCCATTTTCGGTGAAGGTGCTTCATCAACACTATACTGCGGCCAGCCATGGCGAACGGGAGATCCTCAAGCTGCCATCCGGACAGAGTACCCATGTGCGTGCGGTGCACCTCTACTGCAAGCAGACCCCGTGGGTCTTTGCCCATACCGTGATTCCCCACCACTCACTGCGCCGCTCGCTGCGTCGGCTGACCCAGCTGGGTAATCGATCCCTGGGAGCCATTCTCCACAACTCCCGATTGATGGAGCGCAGCCATGTGGAATATGCACGCTTTGAGCCCCACCACACGCTCTACCAGCAGGCCACCGCACACCTCAAGCGCAAACCACCACAGCTGTGGGGACGGCGTATTCTCTACCGTATCGAAAATAATCCGATACTGGTACATGAACTCTTTCTGCCCACCTTCATATGAATGTCCCGATTGAGCTGATTCTTCCCCCTCTGGTACTGGTGGCCGTCTGGCTCTACTGGAAGGGGCAGACCAAGAAACGCAAGATTACAGCAAGCAAGGGGCACAAGGATGTGATGACACAAGAGGCACTGCAGGAGCTGCTCTCCCCCGATGGTCACAAGCTGGCCAAGAAGAGCAGCGACAATGACTGCAGCACCAGCGGCAAGAAGAAACAGAAACTGCGTGACTGGTCTCCGATCTAGCTAATATAGGCATAGACCCAACGCTCTCCACTGAGCTGTTGCAACATCGAGAGCAGGGAATCAGAGGGGACCGCCTCTCCCTCAAAGATATTCCATAGCGAGATCCGAGTCTTGGAGAGCGCCGCCGTCTTGCGCCATGCGATCTGATCGGCTGCCCTCTCGGCCCCACAGTGATCACATCCAATCTGTGGAATTTCTGCACTTGGCGCAACCTCCAGCCCACGATAACGCTGCTTACACTGTTTGCAAGCTGCCTTCAAGTTCTCTCCACTGATCAACCGGCAATTACACTCCGATTCGATCTGTAGATAGCAAAAGGGGGCGTTATCCTCTGTGGGAGTCAGTTCAATAGCGGGTGAACAGCCGAGAAAGAGAAAGGCCTCAAAGAATCGCTCCCCTACCAGATAGCTACCCTCACCATAAGGGGCGATGGGCAAAGGGGACTCCGTCACACTCTGCTGTAGCAGCGGTTCAACGATGGCGCTTACAGGCAGTTCCAGCAGCGGATTCTTCGGAGAAAGGATCAAACGACTTAAAGGCATTGCAGATCCAGTTTTCAGAAAGGAAAGTCAATCGTCCTTGGCAGGACGCTTCCACCCTCTCAATGTATGCTGCTTGGGACGGCTGAGGGTAAGCTGGTCGGCCGGGGCCGTCTTGACAATGGTTGAACCGGCACCGATGGTTGCCCCCGCCTCAATCTCCACCGGTGCGACCAGCTGGCAATCGGAACCGACAAAGACATCATCCCCGATAATGGTGCGATGCTTGTTGGCACCATCATAGTTGCAGGTGATCACACCGGCACCGATATTGACCCGCCGCCCTACCGAGCTATCACCTACATAGGCGAGATGGTTGATTTTGGAGCCGGAGTCAACCCGGCTGTTCTTGATCTCGACAAAGTTGCCAACGTGGTTGATCCCGACCAGTTCGGTACCGGGACGAATGCGCGAAAAGGGGCCAACACGACACTCTGCACCCACCTTTGCCGACTCGATCACGCAGTTGGAGAGGATCTCGGTACCTGCCTTGATCACTGCATCCTTGATATGGCAGTTGGCACCAATACGCACCCCCTCTCCCAGCTTGACCTCCCCCTCAATGATCACATTGATATCGATGGTAACATCCTGCTCGCACTCCAGCCTACCGCGCAGATCGAAACGTTCCGGATCGATCAGAGTTACGCCACTGCGCATCAACGCCTCTGCCTGCTGACGCTGGTAAAATCGCTCCAGCTGGGCCAGCTGCAGGCGATCATTGATCCCCTGCACCTCGGCCTCGGTCGGTGCATTGACCGCATGGACCTCCACCCCATCAGCAACGGCCATCTCGACGATATCGGTGAGGTAGAACTCCCCCTGTGCATTGCTGTTCTCCAGCGCGTCGATCCATCGACGCAGCCGTTGGGTTGAGAGTGCCATGATGCCGGTATTGATCTCCCGAATCTGCAGCTCCTCATCAGAGGCATCCTTCTGCTCGACAATACGGGCCACATTACCACTGGCATCCCGCACAATGCGGCCATAACCTGAAGGGTCATCCAGTGAAACCGTAAGCAGCGCAAAGCCATCCTCAGCGGCTCCCTCCATCAAGGTTTCAAGGGTCTCTATGCGAATCAACGGCACATCGCCATAGAGAATCAGCACCATCTCCTCTTCCTGCAGTGCAGGCAGCGCCTGTTCCACCGCGTGGCCGGTCCCCAACTGTTCCGCCTGCAGTACCCAGTTGACTGGAAGATTCCCCAACTGCTGCTGTACCTGTTCACCACCATGGCCATAGACCACATGGATGGAAGTTGGATCAAGTCTGGTGGCGGTATCCACCACATGCTGAAGCAGTGGTTTGCTGGCCAACGGGTGGAGCACCTTGGGCAGGGACGAACGCATCCGCGTCCCCTGACCGGCGGCAAGGACGATAATCGCAGTGGAGGTTGTCATCGGTTTTGGAGAAGGATTAGAGGTTGGGGTGATCCATTTCCGGATGGCCTGCACGGATCTCTGCTGCAGTCGCATCACGTACCTCGGTAATCAGAACACGATAGGTGATCGTCAGCCCTGCGAAGGGATGTTTCTTCATGAATACGATAGTGCCATCCTTCTCCACCCGCTGCACCATCATGATGCCGGTCTCCCCGCTCTCCTCATCGACGAATTCCGCCTCGGCACCAACATGGCGGTACTCGGGCGGTACCTCATGCTCGGCAAAGCGTTTCTCAAAGTCGGGATCGAGAAACTGGAAGCCATGCTCTTCGGGTGTCAGGGTGACCTCTACCTCCTCCCCTTCAGCCTTCCCCTTCAGCGCTCGCTCAATCTGCGGAAACATCTGGTTGGGCACGCCATGAACATAGGCAACAGGAATATCGTTATGCTCAACAACCTCACCCTCCTGATCGAGGATTACGTGGGTAAACCAGACCGCTTTTTTCTTGGTAACGCGTTCAGCAGCCATTCATCTTGCTCCAATAGCCCCTACGCGCCTGAGCGCTTGCGCAGACGTTGAATAGTCTGTAGCTGCGCGGCTGCCTCGATCAGCTCGGCTTGCGCCTTGGCGTAATCCATCTTCGCGCTCTTGTCCTGCATCGCAGCCTCGGCACGCTCCTTGGCCTGCAGTGCTGCTGCCTCGTCGAGGTCGGCTGCACGCACGGCGGTATCGGCCAGTACAGTGACGACGTGAGGCTGTACCTCCAGCAGTCCACCAGAGATGAAGAAGTCGAGCTCCTCCCCATTGGCCTGCTGCACACGCACCTCACCGGGCTTCATCTTGGTCAGCATCGGTGCGTGACGCGGGGCAATACCGACCTCGCCCATCTCGGCCGGGGCAAAGACCATCTCGGCACTGCCGGAAAAGATCGCTTTCTCGGCACTGACGATATCAACATGTACGGTCATTGACATAATGGTCTATTCCTAACTAAATTAAATGGTCTTCGCCTTCTCTACCGCCTCGTCGATCGAGCCCACCATGTAGAAGGCCTGCTCCGGCAGGTGATCATACTCACCGTCAACAATCGCCTTGAAGCCACTGATGGTGTCGGCCAGAGATACATATTTACCCGGGGTACCGGTGAAGACCTCTGCCACGAAGAAGGGCTGGGAGAGGAAGCGCTGAATCTTACGTGCACGGTTAACGGTCTGCTTGTCCTCTTCAGAGAGCTCATCCATACCGAGAATCGCGATGATGTCCTTCAGCTCCTTGTAGCGCTGCAGGGTAGTCTGTACCGAACGGGCCACGTTGTAGTGCTCCTCACCAACCACGTGTGGGTCGAGCTGACGGCTGGTGGAGTCCAGAGGATCTACCGCAGGGTAGATACCGAGCTCGGCAACCTGACGTGAAAGTACAACGGTCGCATCCAGGTGAGCAAATGTGGTTGCTGGAGAGGGATCGGTCAAGTCATCCGCAGGTACGTATACCGCCTGGATCGAGGTGATCGAAC
>CAYFOU010000065.1:0-12608 GCA_964344805.1 uncultured Piscirickettsiaceae bacterium
CCTTGCGCCCTTAGTCGATCTCTATGTTGTTCTACTCTTTGTGAAACGCCCATTGATCTCTCCAGTGATGATTTGAGTGTAGCAATGCGTTACATGTAACACAAGGCAGGGACAGATGGATTTACAGCTGCAACAGTCCCCCAGGTCCAGAGGTCATCAGGAATAATGATGTGAAAAGCGTATTTTTAGAGGTGCCTTTGATTTAGGTTGCGGCGATCAGATTGATTTTTCTCTATAGTGCCTCTCCATTGTAACGATTCAATCTATTCAAGGAGAAATCTATGGCAACGGTTATGCTGAAAGGGAATGAGTGCAACTTGGCGGGTAACGAGATCAATGTAGGTGGAGTGGCCCCACAGGTCACAGTGGTCGCATCGGAAGATCTGGCAGACAAGGTGGTTGGTGGTCCATCTGACAAGGTACAGGTGATTGTTGTCGTCCCTTCGCTGGATACCCCGGTATGCGCCGCTGAGACCCGTAAATTCAATGCAGAGGCGGCCTCAATTGCCGATGCAGAGGTGGTGGTGGTCTCCATGGATCTCCCATTTGCGGCCAGCCGTTTCTGTGCGGCTGAGGGGATTGAGAACCTGACCGTTGCCAGTGACTTCCGTAACAAGGCCTTTGCCAATGACTACGGAGTATTGATTGCGGATGGCCCGCTGGCGGGTGTGACCTGCCGAGCGATTTTTGTAGTGAACAAGGATGGTCGTGTAACCTACAAGCAGATCGTGCCTGAAATTACCGATGAGCCCGATTATGCTGCGGCACTCAATGCAGCAAAAGGGGTAGGAGCGTTGGGCGTTAGTTGCTGTGGCAGCTGCCAGTAGGATTGGCTGGATTTGACTGGAACAGCTTCAGAGTCCTCGTGCTCTGGGGCTGTTTTCTTTTCTTATGAAGTCGTTATTGGTCAACCTCACCGCCAAACCCCACAAGCTCTTCTTCTTTGGTGGGACTGCTCATGCAGTGATCAGCCTGCTAATGTTGCTGTTGCATTATCAGGGGATACTCCATAGCAAGATTGCGCTCTCCAGCTTTCACGCCTATACGCTGATTTTTGCGCTCTTCGGCAAATTCTTCTTTGGCTTCCTCTGCACCATGTTCCCCCGTTTTCTGGCTACCCCGGAGATTGGACGTGAGCAGTATCTTCCCCCCTTTCTTTTGCTCAATGGGAGTGCGTTGCTCTTTACCGTTGCGGCCTATGGCGCCCCATCGCTGACTGCGCTGACCTCTGCGGGGATGTTTGCTGCCTACCTGATGGTCAGCCGGATACTCTGGCACTGTTATCGGGAGAGTGGGGTGACCGAGCGCTTTGATGTCAACTGGATGCTGCTGGCGTTGGGGGCAGGTGCGCTTTCCCATCTGCTGTTCCTGTTGAGCTTTATCGATCCAGCGCTACAGAGTATCCATCGGCTAGCCATCTATGGCGGATTCTTTCTCTTCCTGTTCATGATGATTGTCACCCTGAGCCAGAAGATGATTCCCTTCTTTACCGAAGGCAAGGTGATGGGGTACCAGGCCAATAGAAGTCGCTATTTCCTGCACACGCTGGCCGGGCTGCTGCTGTTGAAGGTGCTTTTCATTGCAGCAGATGTGAATAGCTACGGTTTGCTGGATGGTCTGCTGTTTATCGTCACCTTGGGGGAGCTGATTCGATGGCGACTGCCGGTGCGCAAAGTGGAGCCCATTCTCTGGGTGCTCTATCTGTCGCTGATCTGGATGCCGATCGGGTTTCTGCTCTTCTTTATTGAGGGGATTGGCCCATTGATCTCAGGCTCTGATGGATGGTTGTTCGAGAAAGTGCCACTGCATGCCTTGGGTATCGGCTATTTCACTACGCTGTTGATCGGTTTCGGGACACGCATCATACTGGGGCACGCCGGACATAAACCAACAGCGGACCGTTACGCAATCATGCTCTTCGGGTTGGTACAGGTGGTGGTATTGGTACGGATGGCTACCGGACTGCTGTTGAATAGTGAACTGTCACTGTTCTATCGAGAGATGGTGACCGTTTCTGCGTTACTGTGGCTGCTGCTGTTTCTGCTCTGGTCCAAGCGTTATATCCGCTTGTTGTTCAAGTAGCTACGGTCATCAGACTCAACACTATTGTGTGTACAGGTTGCTGTCATATATGGTTGAAAACACATTTATATGTGATATTTTACATATATGGGCGCTGAACTGGTCATTGAGGACTCATTCTCTACAGGAGGTGGAGTTGTCTATCTGAAAGTTTGGAGGGTGCCTGAGCCAGTACCGCCATCAGAGCATCCATTTAAATACCGTTTAGCCTATATCGTTGGGGGAGAACGGATTGTCGGATATGACAATGAGCGGGGCAAAGGTGATCATAAGCATCTTCAAGGGTGTGAAATGGATTATCTGTTCACTGATATTGCGCAGTTGGTTGATGATTTTATGGCAGATGTTCGAGAGGTACAGTGGAATGAAAATATTTAATATCAGAGTAGGTGAGGCGATTAACGTTGCATTGGATCGAGCCAAACAGGCGATGGTCGATATTGAGGCAGGAAAAGAACCTGCCGAATATTTTGGTGCAGGTTTTGAAACCATGTCACAACTGACAAAGGTATTTACTCCCACCCGCTGGAACCTGATTGAGCATCTCAAGCAGGGAGGAGCGATGTCCATCTATCAGTTGGCAAAAGAGTTGGAGCGTGACTATAGAAATGTCCACTCTGATGTACAGATTTTGTTGGAACGGTCTGTAATCAAAAAAGATGAAAACGACAAGATCTATGTCCCTTGGGACAAAATTGTTGTTGATTGGCCTATCCTGAAGGATGCGGCTTAATAGGTAGTCAGGAGATTATTCTTCAGCTGATTTTTTACAGCTCTTCTTCTCTCCCGCACTGCAACTACAGCTGCCCCCCATACCACCACAGCCGCCACCCTCTTCACGGTGTGGCCCCAGCTCCGGGTGCTTTTTGGAGAACTGCCGTGCTGCCTGCTGCACCAGCAGCCACCCCAGTAGCAGGGCAAGGATCAGTCCGGCGGTCATCAGGAATTTGGTCACCCTAGAGTCCTCAGTTGAACAGGCAAAAGTGTGCGTTCAGACGTGCGTAGGACAAGGCACAACGACGCGGAATAGCCAGCTATTGCAAGGAGTTGTAACGCAGTAATGCGTACGCCTGAGCGTGCAATTTTGCTTGTAGCATACCTCATCTGATGAGTGATCTGGAAGATTGTAAGACCTTTGTTTTGGTTCATGACATTACAGGGATTGAGAGCGGTCAACTGATGATTCTAGGGTTAAGCGCCGCCACCACCGAGACCGGCAAAGCCCATAAAGCTCAATGAGAGCAGGCCGCCGATCATCAGACTCAGCGCGGCACCGCGGCTGATGCTGGGTACGTTGGAGAGATCCAGACGTTCACGCAGACCGGCCATCAGCACAATCGCCAGAGTAAAGCCTGCCCCGGCACCAAGACTGAAGCCAATGGTTTGGGCAAAGGTGTACTCGCGGAAGGTCTGGAATAGTGCCAGACCAAGAATGGCGCAGTTGGTGGTGATCAGCGGCAGGAAGATGCCGAGTGATCGGAACAGCGAGGGGCTGAACTTCTTCACGAACATCTCCACCAGTTGTACCGCTGAGGCAATCACCGCGATGTAGCTGATCAGTCGCAGGAACTCCAGGTCCAGCGCTACCAGTGCAGCATTAATAGCAAAGGCACAGAGGGAGCTGATGATCATCACGAAGGTGGTGGCCAGCCCCATGTTCCAGGCGGTGGAGAGTTTTCCCGAGACTCCGAGGAAGGGGCAGAGCCCCAGGAAAGAGCTCAATACAAAATTGTTGATCAAAAAGGCGTTGAGGAAGATAAAGGCGACGCTGGTGTCCATTATGCTTTCTCCTCCACAAGTTGTTTCGCGGCTTTGCGCTCCTCGTTCCAGGCGAAGAAGAGCAGCCAGAAGGCGAGTACAAAGAAGCCACCCGGTGGCAGGATCATCACCACCCAGGACTGGAACTGGTCACCGAACAGTGGAACTCCAAGGAAGGTGCCACTACCCAGCACCTCGCGGACCACACCAAGGCAGAGCAGGGCGATGGTGAATCCGGCGCCCATCCCCAGTGAGTTGACTGCGGTTTTGGCAACGCCGTTCTTCGAGGCGTAGGCCTCGGCACGCCCCAGAATCATGCAGTTGGCAACGATCAGCTGAATGAATGCGCCGAGCGCATTGTAGAGATCGAGGCTGATTGCCTGAATCGCATAGTCGACCAGAGTTACAAAGGTAGCAATGATCACAATATAGGTGGCGATACGTACTTGCTTCTGAATATGGTTGCGCAGAAAGGAGACTAAAGCGGTCGAAGCAACCAGTACCAGCGTAGAGGCGATTCCCATTGCCAGCGCGTTGATGGTGGAGTTGGTCACCGCCAGCACTGGACACATGCCTAGCAGCATAACGAAGACTGGGTTGTTCTTCCAGATCCCCTCCATAAAGGTATCGGCGGTGATCTCGTTATCCTCTTCTTTTAGCGGAGGGGTGATTGCGGTGGCTTCGCTCATGGCGTGCGCTCCTTGATCGACTCTGACAGAGGGTAGAGTTTGGGGAGAATCTTGGCGGTATGGAGTCGGATCATCTTGCCGATTGCAACCGAGGAGACGGTGGCCCCGGAGATGGAGTCGATCTCCCACGGATTCTTCTTGGTGCCGTTCTTGACCGCATTGACCGGATTGGCGATGCCATCACCAGCACCGTTCAAACTTACATCAAGCGCCTCGAAGTTGGCGAGGAAGGGGGGGTCTTTCAGAATCAGATCGCCCAGTCCCGGGGTCTCGGCATGCTTCAGTACTTTCATTCCGGTGACGCACTGGCAGGCGGGGTTGTAGCCATACAATATTTGAATCACGTCCTGATAACCCTGGCCTTCGGTCGCCAGTGCGATCCCCTTGAGCTGGTTGTTTTCATCATAGGCGGCGTATATGCGCTCGCCTTCGGTGACGGTGCCATCATCCAGCGTCAGGGTGTCGGTCAGCATATAGGGCTGGTTGGAGACCGCTCCAGGCACCACCTGGAAGATGGCGCGTGCAATCGCCTCCTTGCGGTTCTGTTCAATGATCGGGGCGGTCCACTCGACCACCAGCACAATCAGCAGCCCGGAGAGGGCAGCAACCCCGCCCAAGGTACGGATCAGTGCGGTGTTGGATGGTGTCTCTGTTGTCATCGGGCTTCTCCGTAGCTACGTGGCTGCGTCACCATCTCGATCAGCGGCAGGAAGATATTGCCCAGCAGAATGGCGTACATCACCCCCTCGGAGAGACCACCATATACGCGGATGATCACTGTCAGTGCACCGATCAGGAAGGCGTAGAGCCAGACCCCGGCCGGGGTGACCGGAGAGCCCACCATATCGGTCGCCATAAAGATTGCGCCCAGCGCCATGCCGCCACTGAGGATATGGAACATCGGCCCGGCATGGGTGGGGTCGCTCCACTGGGTGATCAGCGCCACCACCGAGGCAGAGGCGAAGATGCCGACCGGAATGCGCCAGTCGAGGAAGTTGCGTGCCGCCAGATAAATCCCGCCCAACAAAATCAGCACAAAGGAGGTCTCACCCAGAGAGCCGGTGGTGGAGCCACTGAACAGATCAAACAGTTCGGTCGGGGTGTTCTCGAACTTCTGCAGCCCCAGCGGGGTCGCCCCGGTAAAGCTGTCGACGTTTTTCTCTGCAATCCACTCAGTCACCGAGTTGGGAATCAACAGCGGGGTGCTCAGGGTGGAGGGGATAAATTCCAGAAAGCGTCCTGGCAGTAGGTTGGGGGTCCAGGTGGTGATTGCCACCGGGAAGGCGGCCTGTACGAATGCACGGCCCACCAGTGCCGGATTGAGGATGTTGTACCCCAGTCCGCCAAAGAAGACCTTGCCGATGCCGATGCCGGAAAAGGCGGCAACAGCAGCCATCCAGAGCGGGAAGCCTGGGGGGAGAGTGAGCCCCAGTAACAACCCGGTCAGGAGGGCGCTGTTGTCATTCAGTGTGCTCGGTTTGCCGCTCAGTCTGCAGAACAGCAGTTCGGTTCCCATTGCTGCGAGGATGCTGGTGAGGATCACCGCTGCGGCGCTGATGCCGAACTGGTAGACCGACCAGAGGGCGACCGGGATCAAGGCGTAGACCACCTGCATCATGATCTCGTCGACCGAGAGGTTCTTCTTCAGGTGGGGAGAGGTGCGTATCTCCACCGGATTCTTTTTACTCATCTGGATTGGGCTCCTCCTAGGCGGCCTCGTCAGTTTGTGCTTCTTCAGCAGCCTGCTGTGCCGCCAGCTCCTCTGCCTCGGCGGCATGGCGTTCACGATTCAGGTTCTTGGCAATACGGAAGTATTGGGTCAGTGGGATGTTGGAGGGGCAGACATAGCTGCAGGAGCCGCATTCAAAACAGCTATTTAGATGGAACTCCTCTTCCATCACCTGATATTCGCGCTTGGCGGCCAGCTGCCCCAGCATCGAGGGGTTGAGGTGCAGAGCACAGGCATCGAGACAGGCACCACACTTGATGCAGGGGAAGATCGGCTTCTGCTTCTCCTCCTCGCTCTGTGCCTCCAGCACCACGATACCGGAGACCCCCTTGGTGATCGGAACATCGAGAGAGGCGACGCTCATCCCCATCATCGGGCCACCAAGAATCACCTCGCAATTCTCCTCACAGGCGCCGACCTGCTCCATCAGGAAGCGGACCGGGGTGCCGATCGGTACCAGATAGTTGCCGGGTTTCTTCACCCCGTGGCCGGATACCGTCACCACACGCTCGATCAGTCCACGATTCTCCGGGATCAGGCTGCCGAGCTGTGCCAAGGTGCCGACGTTGTAGACCGCTACACCGATCTTGGCTGGAATCTGCCCCTCGGGCACCTCCATGTCGAGCAGGCTGTCGATCAGCAGCTTCTCGGCACCCTGCGGGTATTTGGTCACCACCGCCTGTACGGTGATCTCTGGATGATCGACCAGTGCCGCTTCAATGTGCTTCACCGCATCGAACTTGTTGTCCTCCACACCGATGATGGCGCGTTTGGCACCAACCGCCTTGAGCACCATCTGGATGCCGCGAATCATCGCATCGGTCTGCTCCAGCATCACCCGATGGTCGCAGGTGAGGTAGGGCTCACATTCGCAGCCGTTGACCAGAACGGTCTCAATCACTGAACCCTCTGGTGGCAACAGCTTCACATGGCTGGGGAAGGCGGCGCCGCCAAGTCCGACCATGCCGGAGTTTTCCACTGCCTCGACCAGCTCCTGCGGGGAGAGGCCCTCCACATCGACCGGGGTACTGTAGAGCACCTCCTGGGTGGAACCGGCATAGGTCTCGATGGTAATGGCAGCGGTCTTTGGACCCGCTGCAGTTGGGACCAGGGTATCGACCGACTTCACCACACCGGTAACCGGTGCGTGAAGGGGTACGGATAGGGTCCCCCCTGATTCAGCAATTGGCTCTCCACGCACCACCTCTTGCCCAGGTTGTACCAGTGGGCGGGAGGGTACTCCAATATGCTGAGCGAGTGGGAGGTCTACTCTGGGGGGGAACAGGGTACGCCGTATCGCCAGACCTGCGGTTGCCTCCTTGTGGTCAACCGGATGGATACCGTGAGAGAAGGTTCTTCTCTTGCGGAGTCTGGCAAACAGCTTTTCTGCATTGAGGATCATGGGCGTTATCTCAATTCATTGTTATGTTGGGTGCAAAGTTGTGCCTGATATCCCTTTTCAGGGAACGCCACGAGTACATCCCTATAGGCTCTGCTGCGACCATCCCTGGTCGCAGAAGTCCCTGAAAAGGGATAACAGACACAATCTGTCAGGGTGTTCAGATGTTTGGGGTACTTTCCCCCCACTCCAGCTGAGAGCTGCTCGTACCATGATGGCAACCTTCTGCCGCCAGGGAGGGCGGCAGTAGAGCGGTACATGGATGTACTCGAGCGTGTTGGCATCATGGTACGGGTAGCTCTCATTCTCTACCCTTACTGGTACTTCTCGGCACGCTTGGTCAGCTTCTCGAGATCACTCTCATTCAGATTCCAGGGCGTTCCAGGGTGGATACACTCGGCGGTACACTTCTCGGCCGCCTTGACGATATCCTTGTAGCTATTCGCCGTTGGGTTGGCGATAAAGACCATCTTGTCGTCGTTGTACTGGAAGGTCTCCGGTGCGATATCGACACACTCATCACAGGCGGTGCACTCTGGCGTCTCGACCCAGACTGGGTCGAAGTCTGCCGCAGCGCCGTTACCGGGAGTAGCAGCACCGTTACCCCCTGCAGGTGCAGCGGCCAGATCACCCAACGCAGCGGGATCACCGCCAGCGAGGGAGAGCAGGCTGGAGGCAACGCTCTGCGCCATCTCCGCCTTGGCCTGGTTGGCAATCGCCTCGACATCGACCTTGTCGGCGGCATCTTCACCGGCGATGGAGCGGATCTGGTGCCAGAAGCTGAGGCGTTCTTCACAGGAACGAACAATCTCCTGAGCCACCAGTACCCGCATCAAGCGGTTCTTGGCATCCACTGCCCAGATATAGGGGTAGTTGCCATCACGGTCATCCTCATCCATCTCCAGGAACTCATGCAGTGGAATCATGTTGTCGTTCCAGCTGTCGACAGGGGCCTTCTTGAACTGCTTGCGGAAGCGGCCTTCGGTCAGTGCCCAGTCGGCGAAGGTGAAGGGCAGGGTCATCTTCTGCTCTCTACCATTCTCATCGGTGTAGTTGAGGTCATAGCTGACCCAGTCCTGATCGATGGATGGGTTGCCTTCGATGCTGGCACACTCCTTGAAGGTAGTACCCAAGTCTGGATCAAACTTGAACAGTGGATAGGCACGGGCATCCAGTGCCATCTTGGTCTGCATATCGGTGGCGTCATCCGCTACCCCATGTTCAGGCTGACAGGTGGTGTAGAGGTTGAACATCGCCGGGTTACGGCTGTTGAGGCCATCAATAAAGCCCTCAATCATATGCGTCACATTGGCGATGGAGCTCTGCAGAATGTAGCTGGTACGGTGTGCCATGCCGATTAGCCCCATCTCCTTGCGGATCTCGGTCTTGCCCTTCCACACCTTGCCGTAAGGGCTCATATCCGCCACCTGACCGACGAAGCCGGAGGTACAGGCCTGACCGCCAGTATTGGAGTAGACCTGAGTATCGAGTACCAGTACCTTGATTGGTACACCTGACGCAAGAGCTCGTGATAAGTTCTGGAAGCCGATGTCATACATTGCGCCATCACCACCAACCGCAACCACCGGTGGACAGAGATCCCACTCCTCATCACTGAACTGCTTCCAGTCGAAGTAGGTGAAGAAACTGCCATGCTCGACCTCATCGAACTTGCCATCCAATTCGAGTTTGGCCATACGGATCGCCTTGAAGCCCTCGGCCATCTTCGCCATGTGTCCCTCAAAGACACCCATCGCAACTGAAGGTGCATCCTGGAACAGGTGGCTGGTCCATGGGAATGGATAGGGGCTGAAGGGGAAGGTGGAACCCCAAACCGAGGTACAACCGGTGGCGTTGATGATACCCATCTCGGCACGCCCAACATGGTTCTTGCCATCGGTGTACTGCCACTTGAGATGGCGCAGCTTCTCCAGCAACTGGGTGGCCCACTTGAGCCATTTCTGATCGACCGGTTCGTTGACAGAAGGATCGTCGAGTTGCTCGGAGAGGTCGCTCAAGGTCAGATCCTTGTCGGCATTGTCATCTACCACCTTGCTGATCGCATCGGTATTGGATAGATCCATGCCAGAGGCCAGTTTCAGCCGGATATGGGTCTCCAGACGGTTGATCAGGTCATCCAGTTCAGAGAGGTGCTGCTTGATGCGTGGCTGCATCAGTGCAGTGACGGTGCCGGTAAAGAGGTGGATCGCAGTCTTCTCACCACAGCCGAGGCAGGCGCCATCGCCGGAGATCAGGGAGTTGTAGTTTTGCTTGTCGAGGAGCAGAGTCTCCAGCGCACCGATCTTCTCTTCCAGATCATCAATGCGGATGAACTCCTCTTTTGTAGTAGGCAGGTCCAGCCAGAAGGCCCAGTCCTGACGCATCTTGTCGATTGCATCCTGAGTCTGGGTCTCCGCCACCAGTGCGCCATCATCACAGACTGCGACACACTCCATACAGCCCTTACAGGTGTAGGGGTTGATGGTGATGGAGAAGAGGCCGCCGGAGTTCTTCTGCTTCTTCTCTTTATTGAGGTAGTAAGGCTTGGTGATGGAGAACTCAAAGCCGCCGATGGTTTCGAGGAAGAGGCCAAACTCCTTCTCCAGCTTCTCCTTCTTGTCACCCTCCAGCTCAGACTCGCTCAGGGTCTCCAGTACCGCCTGATCCAGCAGTTGGGAGACCACGGCATTCTCACCATGAGTCTCAATCAGGGTGCGCAGCTTTTTCTCTACGGTGCGGGTCTCACGACGCAGGTGGCTGGTAAGAGTGCCTTTGGTCTCGATGCGCTCAATCGCAGTGGTAAAGACATCGCTGATGGTGTTGACCAGACCGGGGATCGCACTGTCCGGGCAGGTGGTGAAGCAGTCACCACAGGCGGTACAGTTTTCTGTAATAAATTTCGGATACTCGAAGCGGATCTGGGTCATGTCACGGTAGACGGCGGTGGCTGCCGGAACCAGGCTGGTTGCCATCAGCGGATCGACCAGATTCTCGTTACCCTGACCATTCATATAGAAGGATCCGGTCTGCTCCCAGAAGTGGTGGATGTCGGAACGAATCTCGTCACCCTTTGGAAGCTGCTTCAGCATGATCGGCAGCTTGGTCTCCTTCTTGATCTGCTGTGCCGCAGAGGTGACCTCCTTATTGGTGATCTCGACGATCTCGTCGAAGCCACGGCGTACCACGCGCAGGTTGTCCTGTACCACGTTCTCGCCCTTGGCGCCAAATTTGTCGCGCAGCTGAATTTCGATGGCATCGAAGAGCTGCTTTTCGGTCAGGTTGGCTCGCTCCAGCAATGGAGAGGCGGCGAAGAAGGCGCCCTGGAAGGCATTTCCTTGCATTCTGAATTGCAGATCAGGGTTGGAGGCCTCTTCCTTGGCGATCTTGAAACCATCAACGAAGTAGACACGGATGTTGTGGTCGATCACATATTTCTGATAGTGAACGGGGATCTGTGCCCATACCGCATCGGCATCATCCAGATTGCTCTGGATGATGAAGAAGCCACCATCTTTCAATCCGTAGAAGGGGTTGGAGTGGAGGAATACGTTGGGATCTGGTGAGAGCACCACGTCCACATAATGGTATTCGCAGTTGAGGCGGATGCGCTCAGGGGCTGCCGAGAGGTAGTAGGTGGTGGGCTGCCCCTTCTTCTCGGAACCATACTTTGGATTGGCACGGATGTCATAACCGAGCAGATCGTAGAGGGTCATCGCCAGGTTTTTACCGGTGGTGATTGCACCCCAGCCACCGACTGAGTGCATACGCATGGTGATTGCACCCTCTGGCAACAGATCGGGATTCTCGGAACCGCGAATCGCCAGCTCACCGATCTGAGGATAGTTGTCGAGCAGCTCCTGCTGACGAATCTCTGCCGTGGGGTTGGCCGCCTCGCGGATAAAATCGACACCGAGGTAGAAGAACTTTTTCTTCTTGCCGTCAGCAAGCATGTTCTCAATGGCGCCGATCAGCCCCTCTGGCTGCAGATCGCGAGAACCGAGGCCGTAGCTGCCGGAGTAGAGGGTGGGTAGATCTTTGCCGGTGTAGCTCTCATAGTTGGGGTAGGGCTTGTCGCCATCGGCCATACCGTTCTCGATGCACTTGGAGAGGGCAGCACGCACTTCACGGATCAGAGGCAGATCCTCTGCCAGCGGCTGGTCGGTACGCTCCAGTACCGCCACGCCCTTGCGGCCCTTCAATACCTTGCCGATCAGGTCGCCGGGGAAGGGACGATAGATGGTGAGGTTGACTACGCCCACCTTCAGCTTGCGGGTCTCGCGCAGATAGTCGGCCACTGCCTGTGCCTGTACCGTCATCGAACCCTGGCCGAGGATCACATACTCGGCATCCTCCATCTTGTACTGGCCGACACGGTGGTACTGACGGCCGGTCAGTTCGGCATACTCATCCATCACCTGGTCGGTGATTTCGCTGATGTGCTCAAAGAAGTAGGGGCGCTGTCCGGCCACTGCCTGCATGTAGGCGTCCTGATTCTGTACCGTACCGGAGGTCATTGGATTATCGACATCCCACACCTCGGGTACACGGCGGCGCTTCTCGCCATAGATCATCTTCTGTGCCGGGGTGGGGCACTCAATGATATCGTCTGGTAGACCACAGAACTCCTCAATCAGCTCACGCTCCGGCACCTGCAGTGGCTCGATCAGGTGAGTGGTGAGGAAGCCATCCTGACCCACCGCAGCGGGGGTCAGAGAGAGCTCGGCAATCTTGCGACCGATCAGGTTGAGGTCTGCCGCCTCCTGTGCATCGCAGCCGAAGAGCTGGAAGAAGCCGGTGTCATCGATACAGTGGTAGTCATCGTGACCGCAATGTACGTTCAGTGATGCCTTGGTGATGGCACGGGTACCGATATTGAGTACGTAGGGGAGGCGCTTGCCAACCGCGGCGTAGAGCGACTCGTGCATAAAGGCGACACCCTGTGCCGAGGAGA
>CAYFOU010000065.1:12618-13392 GCA_964344805.1 uncultured Piscirickettsiaceae bacterium
GCACGCAGGCCGGTCATCGACATGCCCGCAGTTACTGCCGCTGCAGCATGCTCGGACTCGGGTTCTACAAAGACCAGCGGTTTGCCGGAGATGTTGACGTGGCCTTTGGCGGTCTCCTCGGCCCAGTATTCACCCATCTGGGTGGAGGGGGTGATGGGATAGGCACCGGCGGCGTCAGAGGCCTCACGCTCACACATGATGACGGCGGTGTTACCGTCCATCGCCATCCGTGTGCCGGGATATTTGACTGTTTTTTCCTTCTTCTCTTTTTTACCGAACATAACAATATGCCTCTTTAGCCTATGGGTAATGGTTGTTTCCGAATAATTTTCTTGGCGTCCTTGCCGACGCTGTAGCCCCCCTTGTTGTCGAACCAGACGATGGCCCCGGTAGGGCAACGTTCAATGGCGACACGGGATGCCAGTGCGTTCTTGCTGTAGTCGATCACCGCGAGGTTGTCCTCGATGGTGATCAGACTCTCCGGGGAGTCGACCACGCAGCGTTCGCAGGCGGTGCAGATCACATCACACTCCGCCTCGGCGTCGTCTCCCTTCTCCAGATTCTTGCAGGCGACGAAGAGCTGGTGGCTGACCGGGTGGATCTCGAACAGATCCTTGGGGCAGACATCGACACAGTCACCGCAGGCGGTGCACTTCTCTTCATCGACAATCGGTAGTCCATATTCATTCATCGAGATGGCGTCGAATTCACACACCACTTCACAGTCAGCGAGCCCCAGGCAGCCCCAGGTACATCCCTTGCCACCACCGGAGA
>CAYFOU010000066.1:0-13313 GCA_964344805.1 uncultured Piscirickettsiaceae bacterium
AGCCAGAGCCAGAGCCAGAGCCAGAGCCAGAGCCAGAGCCAGAGCCAGAGCCAGCACATGTCGTGACTCCGGTCTCATCATCCACCTCGATGCTGGATGCAATTCATGCCGTGGCGACACAGGCCAATGAGCGCCACTCGTTGATGGTGGAGATGGTTGAGAAGGATCTGGCAACACAAGAGGGGCAAATGGAAGGGGCGAATGAAATGGTAGAAGAAGAGACGGTTAGCGAGGCTGCTGAATCTGAGGAGCAGACAGCAGAGGTGCAACCGAGCACGACCGAGCAGGTAGAAGAGGCGATGGCTGCCGCTGCTGAAGAGGTCGATGAGGATGAGGAGATCGATGATCCTCACTTCAACGAGGCACTCGACAAGATTGCCGGAACACGTAGCAGTGAATCGCAAACGGCACAGCGTCGCGAGGCGATTCGCCACTTCACCGAGACTGCTGCACAACGTCGTGCAGATCGACGTAATCGGGTCGCCAAGGGGGCACCGGGTGTCTCTACTGCGCCACGTCAACATGCGCAGAACAGCAACAAGCAGGTTGAGGTAGAAAATCTGGGAGGCGGGTTGCTGAACCTGCTCTCCAGCAGCGTGAAGGGGGTCGTTGGATTGGGGCGCTACAGTGTGATGGGGCTCAAGTTCGGTTTGCAGGACAGCAAGGCGGCACTGGGTAAATTAACCTCGAAGGACTAATGGTTTTTAATGGTTACTGTGTATAATGCAGAGCCATTGTGTAACCGGTAATTCAATAACAATTGGTTGAACAACCAAAACATAAGGGTAGAGAAGATGGAGAGCAAAGGAAGAGATCTGTTAATCGGTATTGATCTGGGGACGTCTCGTACCTCAATCATGACAGACCGTGGCCTGAAGACGATGATTGACTCTGTAGTCGGTTATCCGAAGGATTTGATTGGTGTCAAGCTGCTGGGGGCAACCCATGTGGTGGGTAGTGAGGCACTTGAACACCACTATCTCAACCACTACTTCCCGCTGGAAGATGGTGTTATCAAGGAGACCGGTGACAAGGATCAGGAGGTGGCCAAAGAGCTGATTCGCCACGTAGTGAGTCTGGCCGATCCACAGCCGGGTGATCGTGTTTGCGGTATCGTTGGTGTGCCTGCGCGTGCCTCCGCCTTCAACAAGGATGTGCTGCTGGAACTGGCCCGTGAGGTGATGGATGTGGCGATGGTGATCTCCGAACCATTCATGGTCGGCTATGGTCAGGACGAACTGCTCAACACCATCGTTGTCGATATCGGTGCAGGTACCGTGGATCTCTGTGCACTGAAAGGGCAGGTCCCAGGTGAAGAGGATCAGGTGACCCTGCTGAAGGCCGGCAACTTCATTGATGAGTTGTTGCTGGAGTCGATCCAGATGCGCTACCCCAATGTCCAGATCAACAAGCGTATTGCTCGTGCGATCAAGGATGAGTTTGCCTTTGTTGGCAAGGCGGAAGAGCCGGTAATGGTTACCCTGCGCGAGAATGGCAAGCCAGTCACCGTGGATGTAACGGAAGAGCTGGAGCTGGCCTGTAACTCTATCGTGCCTGATATCGTGGAGCAGGTTGAGCATCTGGTGGCCGGTTTTGATCCAGAGGATCAGGAGGCTGTGTTGAGCAGTATCGTACTGGCCGGTGGCGGTTCTCGCATCAAGAACCTGGCCGAGGTGATTGCCGAGGCGCTGACCGAATATGGCAACGTCAAGGTCTCTACCGTTGAGGATGCTGACTATGCCGGTTGCCTCGGTGGCCTGAAACTGGCGAGCGATCTGCCACCCGACTACTGGGACCACGTGGGTAAGATGGTCACGGCCTGAGTGATGTGATGAAAAAAGCCGGAGGGTGGGGACACTCTCCGGCTTTTTTATGGCTGTAGGTTATTGATTTTATGGTGCATGCCGCGATATGTTCTGATTGCGATGCTGCAATACATCAATCGCCTTGTTGATGCCAACGGTCTTGAAGATCAGCCAGAGGATCAGCGGAATCACGATATAGCGGTACTTGAAGCGGGACTTCATCTCTCGAATGGCTAAAAAGAGGGGGGGAAACGCGGAATTCTAACATGGAAGCTGAATTACAACCCTTTCTCTATCTGCTCTACCTGCTCAATGGCGGGGTAGGGCTGCTGCTTGGGCTGTTTCTCTATCGTGAATACCATGAGGGGTTCATGGTATTGATACGGGAGCGGGTCTTCTCCCTGAAGTGGGTGGTGGTGCCGTTGCTGCTGATCGCCTCACTACTCAATATCGTCTGGTTCTATAAAATTCGACAACTCGATCAGGACCTGATTCTACTGTTACTGATCTTCTCTGGAATGGTGGTGCCGTTTCTCTGGATGGCGGTGCTCACTGCGGGGCGTTTTTTGCTACTTGATGTGTTGATGGGCTTTCTGGGGGAGGT
Source organism: uncultured Piscirickettsiaceae bacterium (assembly GCA_964344805.1). GTDB lineage: Bacteria > Pseudomonadota > Gammaproteobacteria > Thiopontia. The sequence continues at coordinate 2,410 of CAYFOU010000066.1, forward strand.
ATCGGAATCCTTCTCGGCGATCCGTCAGGATCTGCAGCAGTGGCTGCAGAAGCGTGATATTCAGGAGCAGCACCAGCATGAAGACATGATGGACCGTATCCGCAAGGTGCGCCGTCAGTGGGCGGAGAAGCGCATCAGCCGCAAGGATGCGGTGGACAAGATCTCCAAACTGAAGAAAAAGAGCGGGGGGAGCAAGGCCAAAAAGAAGACGGCGGCCTCAGCGGGGCGGAAGCGGAAATCCACTAAAAAGGCGGAGTCTGAAATGTCTACATTGATGTCCGGTTTTATTGATAGAGTCATGGATGAGAAAGAGAATAAATAATATTTGCATCCATGTTGGTGAGTTATGTAGAGTAGATACAGGTTCTCTCTCGGGGGGGATGGTTCAAATAGCAAGGAGTTTTCAGGATGAAGTACAACTGCCTATTGTGCAAGTATGTTTATGATGAAGAACAGGGGGATACGGCTCACGGGTTGGAGCCGGGCACGAAGTGGGATGATGTCCCGGAAGATTGGGTTTGCCCCGATTGTGGTGCAACCAAGATGGACTTTGAGGCTGCATAAAGCCACCTTTTTTTCATGATCTCTCTCTGCCAAAACAGTAACTTTTTTATTTACAGCTGGGCAGAGAGAGGGTAGGATGCTACCAGTCCAATCCGGCTGGCAAGGATGCCGGAATTCACCAAGATGAGCAGTAATAGATACGACGGTAACCGATCAGCATGAGCAAAATACCTACAGTGATGTTGGCTGATGATGAAGAGCCAATGAGAATGTTTCTGGTAGGTCTGTTGAAGCATGAGCAGTGCAAAGTAATTGCAGTAGGCAGTGATGGCCAAGAGGCCTGGAAGCTCTATCAGCAGCACAAACCAGACATCACCCTGCTGGATATCAATATGCCGAAGATGAATGGTGTCGAGGCGCTGCGCAAGATTCGTGAATACGATAAAGACTCTTTCGTCTGCATGATCAGTGCAGACACCTTTCCTGAGGTGATTCGTGAGGTTGCGGGGCTGGGTGTGGCCGGGTTTATTGTCAAGCCACTGACTCAGAACAAGCTGCACCCGATCTTCGAGAAATACCAGAAGCAGCACAACTGAGTCCGCGCTTCGCTCTTTTCCGGTTGCTGCCGGGGTTCCTTATTTACGATTGTAGCTGTAGGGCTTGGCGCCTTGTTGCTCAGAGAGCTCTGAGTGAAGGTTATGGAGCTTCTGCAGAATCTCATCCACCTCTTTCTCCCGTGAAGGTTCAGCTACAGTGGGTTGGGGGGTAGTGGTTGGCACAGGTGCGGTTACCGGAATTGCAGGCTGGATCATCGGCCGGGATGCCATTTGCGGTGGTACTGCAACCATTGTTGGTATCTTTGCCTGCTGTTTCTCCAGTCGGGTTTCCAGCTCTGCAATACGTTGCTTCAGGTCCTCTTCAATGCGGGAAAAGGTGGCCCCCATATCTCGAGTCGAATCTGCTTGTTGTTGCGCATCACTGAGTTGTGACTTGGTCTCTCTCAGATGACGCTGTAGCTCATCCTGTTGCTGCATCAGACGATAGAGGCTCTGCTCCATCAATGCCAGCTCCTGTTCACTGCGCAGTCTTTCACGCTGGGTCTCCAGCAGCAGTTTCTGGGTCAACTGCTGGGTCTGATCGCTGCTGGAGGGGGTGGTGGCCTGTTGTTGGGGCTGGGTGACCTGTTGAACCCCAGGCCAGCCAAAGAGATAGAGAGCGGACAGTGTGCCGATCAGCAGGAAGATGTTGAGGATGACCAGCAGGCGGTGGGTGTTGTAACTCTTCTTCTGTGCCAGCCCCTGAGAGGTCTCTTCAATGGCATTGCGGGCAGCCTGATGGGCAAACTCCATCGCCTCCAGAGAGGCCTGTGCAGCCTCCTGGGCGGCCTCGGCGGCGAGGCGTGCCTGACTCTCTTCTGCATCTATCTGCAGTTGATCTACGGCCTGTTGAGCAACCTTCTGGCTCTGTTCTGCGGTTGTGGTGGCCTGTTCCAGCTTTTCTGTGGTGTGAATGCCTGCATGGCTCTGGATGGTTGCATCGAGCGCTGTGGGGCGTTGTGGAGGAGGTGTTGTAGCCTCTCCGGTTACAATCTCCTCACTGTCCAGCTCTTCAGCAATGATTGTGTCGAGCGTTGAGTTTTTCGGTGTAGTGGTCTGGGGAGTGCCCTGCTCTTCTGGAGTGGCGGGTGTCGAGGTCGCCTTTTTTCTCTTGCGCTGCTCATCAGCTCGCTGGCGGATAAACGATTCAAAATTGAGTGGCGTTGGGGGCGACGGCTCCATGAAGCGGGGGATTTACAGATTGTTGAGTTGTGCGCGTAGCGCTGCGGTCTGCTGTTTCAAAAGTTGTGTACGCTCAAACAGGTGGCTGCTCTCTATGTGCTGGATACTGCTCTCTGACGCCTCAATGGATGCCTCCATCTCATTCAATCCCATTATCCCCTTGCGGGTAAACTCCACCGCCTTGTGAGTCGCCTTGCGAGCCTTTCTGGCGGCCTGGATGGCGCGTTCTGCAGCATGGTTGGTGACAGAGATAAAGGTCTGAGCCTGTTCAATTGCCTCATTGGCCTCTGCAATACTCTTCTGGGTCATTGTTGTCACCTCACGGGCATTGCGATCGGCCTCCTGTGCGGCGCCTACTGCATCCATGCTCTGTTCAGAGGCGACCAGTGCGGCTTCTGCAGCGCTCTCCATCTGCCGGGCAACTCGATACTGCTGTATTGTATCGATTTCTGACATGGCTGTCTGCTCCAGCCTGGGCTCTTCTGTTTCAGGGGGAGGGGGCTCAGGTTGTGGAGCGGGAGCTGAGGCAGGGGAGTGCGGTGCCGATGGGGGGCTTGCCTCATGCACTCTGGGAGGGATGGATGTCCCGCCACTCCACACGTTTTCTACCTTTCTGATTGCCACGTCGTACTCATCTGTTTGTATTATCAATGGTTCATATCCTCTGGTTTGTACCGTGATGTCGTCACTTTTTCGACAAAACAGTAGCGGGAGTTTCCCTGTGGGCTGTTTGAGCAACAAATATGCCAATCCTTATTAAAGATTGTCTGTTTGCAGTCGTTATCAGTTAGGCGTATATTAATCAGTGACTTCTGGTAAATAAGTCAGATCTTAGTGCAATATGAGGTTTTAGTGTGGACAGAGTGCTCATCATCAGTTTTCAGCAACAGTCGGGGAAGACCACCCTGGCGTTGCAGCTTGCCCGTGCCTATCAGGCGCAGGAACGCGGGATGGTGTTGATGGACTACAGCTGTGACCAGCAGGCGCTGGAGTCGCTGCAGGAGCCACAATATGCCGGAATTCGCGGGGTGTCGGCCGGTAAAGGGGCGGTGCTCTCCAAGGTATGGGCACAAGAGGTCAAGGATTCGGAGACGGTTATTGTTGACACCTCGTTACGGCTGGAGCAGGCACGGCTCGATTACCTGCTGCGCCAGATCAACAGTGTTTTGCTGGTGGTGGATATGCGCAGCCTTGATCTGGAACATTTTGAGATTCAGTTTGGGGAGTGGATCAAACGTATCCGCATGGTACGTAGTCGCCTGGTTGTAGTCGCTACTCATTGTATAGAACAGGAGATGGTGCAGGTGGTCCAGCTGCGTCAGCAACTGGACCACTTCCAGATTCCACTGGTGATGAAACTGGAGGAGCAGGCAACCCCAGAGCAGGTCGATTCACTGGCACACATGTTGCTCCATGAGGAGATGCGTGTGGACTCCGTGTCAGGAAACCGTCTTGGCAGAGCACTCCACACGACAACGGCCCGTGCGGCCTCCATGGTGGGGGCGATTGAGGCACTCTCCAGTATTGTGGAGGGGGTCAGGGAAGAGGTGATTGAAGAGGAGAAGGGATCCTTCTCGCTGGAGGATTATCCTTCACCACTGGAGTCGTTGCGGCAGAAAAACCAGATGCTCATCAGGGAGAATGAGCGGTTGAGAGGCCTCTGAAGGCGCTCACCGTAGAAAACAAATTCAGACAGGAGATCAGTGATGGCAAATATAGCGCCTGTAACCGTGATTGAAGGAAACAGCGGCTCCCCGAAGGATACCGGACGTGAGCTGCAGCAGATTGTTCAGCAGAAGAGTGACGAGCAGAATAGCTCGCCCTCTACGGAAAAGATGGCCATTGAGGCCAATATCGCTGCCCGTGATGCGGAAGAGGCCTCGGTTGTCTCCACGCTGACTGCAGAGATCCTCTCCGAGGCAGCAGCGGTTGCCAAGGAGCAGACCAGCTATGCAGAAGAGGTGACGGCGCTGGCGGAGCGGGTAACCGGGCTGGCGAAAGAGGCAACCGCGCGAGCCAATCAGGCACGCCAGCGTGCAGAAGATTCAACTGCAGAGGTGCGCCGGGTCATCGAGCAGGAGCAGCAGATCGCCAGTCGTGCAAATCAGGCGGCACTGGAGGCGGAGCAGGTGACATCCCTGGCTCGTCAGGCCACGCTGGAGGCGGAGCATGCGATTGAGCAGGCGCGCAAGGCGACCACCGAGGCCAACGGTACCATCAGCGAGGCGCAGCAGATTTCGGAAGAGACCCAGCAGGCGACCGATAGTGCCAAGCAGGCAACTCGCAAGGCGCTGGAGGCGGTGCGCGGGATGGACAAGATCAGTGGAGATGTGGAGCGGGTATCGGACGATGTCTCCCGCACCATCAATGCAGCCTTCAGTGAAGACCCTGCACAGAAGCACCTGATCCGTACCAAGACCGATAACCTCAAGCTGCGTGCAGAGCAGTTGCGTGCCCAGACTCAGGAGATGCGTGACAAGATCGCTGCAGCCCGAGGCAAGAAGACTACCCATTGATATGATATAGCACGTCAAGTTTTGTGATCCCCGAAGAACCCGAGGCCGATGCCTCGGGTTTTTTTATCGGTGCACAATTGCTAACCGCTACGGGTAACGGAGAGGGGGCCTTAGACAATAAAAACCCGCCCCGGGCGGAGAGGCCACGGGGCGGGCGAGGGAAGCCTCCAGAATCTGGAGGTGACTGTGAATCGTTACCTTGTTAAGGGAAGCGGTAGAGCTTGGCCTTGCTGCTCTTCTTCTTTTCCTTCTTTCTGTTATAGGAGAGCGGTTTGCTCTCTATTTTCTCAACAACCGGTTGAGCCTGTTGTACGGCCTGTTGTGCCAGTTGGGTCTCAACCGATTTCAGTGTCTGGTGGAGTGGTGTAATCTCCTCCTTCAGTGTGCTGCGCATTGCCTCCAGCGTGATGGCTGCCGATGCAGCAGGGGCAGCAACCTCCGGGGAGGGTTCTGCTGCTGCAATGGTTACAGTGCTCTGCTGCTGGGCCTGTTGCTCCAGAGCAACCTGCAACTGATCCACCTTCAGTGTCAGTTGCTCCAGTACGGCAATCTGTGCACTGTTATCCGGGGCAGCAGGGGGTGCCCCAATCTTCTGCTCCATCGCCTTGATCGCCTCTTCGATACGCTGGCTCTGCTCCGCCAGCAGCATTACATGAGAGCCTGCCTCTCCGCTGTTGATCTGCAGCATCTCATCCAGTGCAGCAACATTTTGTTGCTGTTTTTCAAGCTGTTCACTCAGAGTCATATTCTGCACTGCCAGATAGCCGACACCCGCCAGAGTCAGGGTGGCTGCGATCAGTGGTGCGTAGACCTTGAGCGGAGATTCCGGGGCCTCCTCCACTTCCTGTTCCACCTGGGGAGCTGGTTGGGAGGCCGCCTCCTGAATCGCCTGTCGCACGGTGTTGCGTATATCGTCGCTGACCCGTGAGCTGAGAGCGATTACCCCTTCCGAGGCGAGCAGAGCGGTCTCTGCTGCCTCGTTGGCGGCATCTGCACTCGCTGTCAGGGTCTCCATACTTTTGGTCAGGTCCACTGTGCGGCCCTCTTTCTCTGGTTTTTACTTGAGAGACTGGATGCGAGTACGCAATTGCTCGGTGCGTTCACGAATGGCGTCGCTGTGCTTCTTCAGCTCATCCATGTACTCGCTCATCTCTTCACTCATCATTACCGCAGAACCTGCCTGTGGTTGTGCCTCCTCAATCTGCTTCAGTGCATCATGAATCAGCTCACGCATCTCAACGGTGGTGTTGCTGGCAACCTCGGTCACATCGTTGGCCAGATCAGCCGCTGCGTGAGCCAGCTCCACTGCGTTGAGGATAGAGTCCTCCAGGCGGTTGATTGGAGACTCTTCATCAGTTGCTGCCGGGGCAGGGGCTGCCTCTACTGCTTCAGCGGCAGGCGCCTCTTCAATGGCAGGCTCTTCTTCCTCGTCGGAACCACCAATCGCCTCTGCAATGAAGTCGACCTCAGGCTCATCCCCATCCTCATCGATCTCATCAGGAAGCTCGATCTCTTCGTCTGCGCCAGCACCGCCAATAAAGTCGACCTCTTCCTCTTCGGCCTCCTCTTCAGCGCCATCCATCACCTCGGAGAGGGGATCGTGCATCTCCTCTTCAGGCTCGCTGATCGCCTCGATGTCCATCTCTACCGGGGCAGGAGCCGCCTCTTCAGGTTCGCTCTGCTCATCTTCCTCCTCCATGGCGGCGCGTGCGAACATCGCCTCCAGCTCATCACCATCCGGCTCGTTAATGCTGTTTTCGTCACTCATTACGGTGCTCCTTCCTGTTGATTGGTTCGGTTTTTTGACACAAACGGTCTAGCCGCAACCGTCGCTGCAGAAAGTATGCCAAGTAGCAGGATGAGAAGGGGTGGTTTGATTTAAGGCTGAATGCTTTTCAACAGATGATCCAGGGCCAGCACCGCCCCCTCCAGTGCGGGATACTCCTGGTTGCGCAGGTGCTGTTCCACCACCTTGGCCTGTTCGGTGATCGAGGGGAAGCCGAAGGTGGCACCGGCTCCCTTCAGGGTGTGTACCTCTTTCTGCAGCTCATCCCACGCCTGATTGCCGTAGTGGATCTGAATCTGTTGACGTGCCTCACGGGTACGGTTGTAGAAGAGGGTCATCAACTCATCATCCATTGCCATTGGATTCTCATTCTCTTCGAGCGGGAGGGCTGGGCCATCCAGATCCTCCTCCAGATGGGTCTGCAGTGTCTTGATCAGCATGCCACGATCAATCGGTTTGGAGAGGAAGCCGTTACAGCCAGCGGCCTCAAACTGGTCGCGATGCTGCTGCATCACATTGGCGGTCAGGGCATAGATCGGGATGGTGACACCGGTGCCGCGTAGTAGCTCGGTAGCGGTGATGCCATCCATCTTCGGCATCTGCATGTCCATCAGAATCAGATCAAAGGGCTCCAGCTCCAGCGCCTTGGAGAGCCCCTCTTCACCATCATTGGCCACCTCGACGGTGGCGCCGGTACCGGCCACCAGACGCTGGATCAGCAGCTGCAACTCTGCTGTATCCTCGACCACCAGTACTCGACCTTTGAGGCGATGATAGCTCGGGGCATTTTGATCACTGCGGGCGGCCAGCCCCAGAGCGGGGTGGTCGGTAATTTCCAGCGGCACGGAGAGGGTAAAGGTGGAGCCTTCTCCCTCAATGCTGTCGAGGGTGATTTCACCCTCCATCAGATGGGCCAGTACCCGTGAAATATAGAGCCCCAGCCCGGTACCACCAAAGCTGCGGGAAATGGAGCCATCGGCCTGCTGGAAGGGCTGGAACAGGTGCTCCACAATGCTCTCGTCGATGCCGATACCGGTATCGGCAATGGCAAAGTGGTAGAGCGCCATTTTGTGATTCCCCTCATGTTGATAGGGCTCTGAAGAGAGTTGCAGAGTGACGGAGCCCTGCTGGGTAAACTTGATGGCGTTGCCGATCAGATTGATCAGGATCTGGCTGATACGCCGTCCGTCACCGCAGAGCTGGGTAGAGAGAGGTTCATCGTTGCGTTCAATGGAAAAGGTGATGCCATTCATGGTGGCACGAGGGGAGAACATCATCTCCATCTCATGCAGCAGTATCTCCAGCTCAAAGGGGACAATATCGAGATCGAATTTCCCCGCCTCGATCTTGGAGATATCGAGGATGTCGTTGACCAGTGCCAGCAGGGTTTTGCCGGAGAGCTGCATGGTCTCAACCAGGCTCGCCTGATCTTCGGTCAGCAGGCTGTCGCTGAGGATGTCGCCATAGCCGATCATGCTGGAGAGCGGGGTGCGCAGCTCATGGCTCATGGTGGCGAGGAAGTCATCCTTGGCCCGATTGGCACTCTCTGCGCGCAGCTCGGCATCCTTGCGTTCGGCAGAGATCTCCACGGTTGGAACCAGATTGCTTACATAGGAGAGGAAGGTGGCCTCCTCCAGTCGCCACTCCCGCGGCTGATCGACCACTTCGGCGGCAATGATTCCAATATGCTGGTTGTTGTAGAAGATCGGTGCAATCATCAATGCCCGAATATTGTGTTGGCGGAAGTAGTTGTTCTCGTTGGTGCAGTAGCAGTTGCCCTGTGTGCAGACCGGGATTTTTGAAAGTGTGTTGACCCCCGGAAACATCTCTGTATCGTCAATACGCACCACCTGACGCGTGGTGATCTGTTTCCAGATGTACTCATACTCCTTGATTGCGTAACGCTCTCCCTGTTGGTGGCTCTGCTCCTTCACGCTGTAGCAGTCGTCGGCCACCAGCATCTCTTCTCCCTCCTCCTCTTCGAGGTGCCACAGGGTGACGCGATCCACCCCCAGCGCCTCCAGTGTGGACTGGGTGATCTCATTGTATCCGGCGCTACGATCCCCGGAGTAGAGGGGGGCACTGGTGGAGAGGGTGACCAGGATCATCTGGTAGATCTGTTGATGGTCGAGTTCTCGCTGACGCTGCTCATTGCTCTGCTGCAGATCCTTCATGATCCGGGAGAGGGAGTGGCGGTTTTCAATCAGTTGTTGGGTGCGTCGCCAATCTTCAGCCATGTAGTAGGTGAGTTGTAACAGCTCTTCACGGCTGAAGGGTTTTTTCAGATAGATGAAGTGGTTGCCCAGTACCGGTTGGAGTTCATTTGGAGTGTGGTCACTCCAGGCACTGACCACGATAATCCGAACCATTGGATCAATGCGCAGGATCTCCTGTGCCGTTTTCAGCCCATCCCAACCTCCAGGCATCAGCATGTCGAGATAGACCACCTGGTAGGGGGTATCTTGCTCTTTGGCCTTGCGCAGTGTCTTGACGGCCTGCTCGCCACTGGTGACACACTCCAGATGGAACGGGGCGGGAGAGTTGTTCTGTTCCATTTCGGAGGAGGGGTGAAGAATGGAACCCAGCTGATCAATGGCCTGGTTGCTTTCGTTTTTCAGCAGTGCCTTGTAGCTATCCAGTACTGTCAGTTCGTCATCTACAGCAAGAATGCGGATGGTTTCATGCGGTTCCGTAGCGCTGTTTGCCTCAGGAGAGATGATCTGTGGCAGAGAGAGTAGATCACTGGCCTCCTCCTCATCCACAAGGGTGGAGAGTGTCTGACTGGAGAGTGTCTGCAGGGTTTTCAGCTCCTCGACCTCATCTGCCAGCCGCTGTTCGGCGATCATCCTCGTGGTGATATCGATGTGGATGGAGAAGAACTCCTGAATCTCATCCTGATCGTCCAGCAGGGGGACAATGGTCTCCTCAACCCAGAAGATCTCTCCGGAGTGATCCCGGTTGGCCACCTGATTCTTCCAGATCTGACCGTCCAGAATGGTTTTCCAGAGACGAGAGTAGGTCTCGTCCGAAGTGAGACCGGATTGCAGAATCCTGGGGTTCTCTCCCTGCAGCTCGGTCTCGCTGTAGCCCGTGCGCTGTTGTAGTGCCTCATTGGTATAGAGGATGGTGCCCTGCAGGTCGGTAATCATGATCATGGCTGCGCGATCCACCCCCTGTTTGAGGGTCAACAGGCGTGCGGCCTCATGCTCAAGATGTCGCTCCATACGGCGGTAGGCCTTCCAGATCTGGCGGTGCTCACGATCCAGGTGGGAGAAGTTGACGAAGCGGGGCTTCTTGCCAGGCTGAAGCGGGTCTTTCTGTCGCAGATAACGACTCAGCTGTCGGTTGCCTCGATTATGGTCATACAGCACCCAGAAGATCGAGGTGGTTGTCAGCAGCAGTAGCAACAGCAGCATTGTGACATGGTGTCGATAGCGGTTGTTCAGGGAACGATTTTCCTGTTGCAGGCTGTTGCTGACGTGGGTCAATAGGGTCTCGTTCAGCTGATCCAGTAATTTGATCTGTTTGGAGAGCTGCTGAAACAGCTGCTCTGGAGAATCGAAATATTTCAGCGTTGGCTTCTCGCTGGGGGACTCCTCCAGCTTCCAATCCAGCAGTTCCATCAGTGCCGCCAGTTCAACGGAGTAGTCCGAGAAGAGCGTGAAGCTCTCTTGATAGAGAGCCGGGTTGTTCTGATGGCTTGTTGCCAATTGGTCTCGAATCAATGTCCGGTGGGTGGCAATTTCAGCGCGCAGTATGGGGAGGAAGCTGCGGAATTGCTGGTCGGTGTGGATGGGGTCGGGTGACTGCATTGCCCCGTAGGTCAATCCACGCAGTCGTCCCATCTGCTCCTTGAGAGAGGGGATGGTGTGTGTGGAGAGTGAATAGATAACGGTCCGTTCAGGATCATCCGGATTGAAGCGGGGGGCACTGCTGTCCGCAATCTGCTTGATCAGCTGTTGTAGCATGCTGATCAGCTGGGTGTGGTTGGAAAAGTTTTGAGATCTTGTAACCGAGGAGCTTGAGAGCTGTTGCCAGAGTTGTGTGATGGCCTCTGTCAGTGGCGCATTCTTCTCAATAAAGTAGGGGGTGTTGAGCTGATGTAGCTCTCCATTGATGCTGTTGCGCAGCGCCTCCAGCGCTGATCGAATCTTCTCGGAAGGCTCCTTCCTGGATTGCATTGCGCCGTGTTGCAGACCGCGAAATTGGGCGATCTGCTCCTGTAGTTGTGCCAGTTGCTGTACCCGCTTGAAGCCGGCAGAGAGGGTGAGGTTCTCTTCAATCGTCCCCTCAATGGCGCTGTGGTAGAAGTGTAGCAGC
>CAYFOU010000067.1:0-13264 GCA_964344805.1 uncultured Piscirickettsiaceae bacterium
TAACAATTATTACCAATAAATAACTTCAATAATATTTTTAGAGAAAAATATAATCTGGGTTATTGACACAGAATATTACCAGGATTATATTGATGCCCATGCAATATAACCTACGTCATACAAAAGTAGTGACAAATATTACACAGGTATTTTCCACCATTGCATTGGAAAGAACTCAACAAGAAGGAATCAGCACACCATGAGAAGCACTAAACCCATCTGGAAGCATGTCGCAGTTGCGGCAGCACTCCTCTCCCCACTCTTTCTGACCGGCTGCGGTGATGATGAGGTAAGCATGGAGATTGTCGACCAGAACCAAGTCATCTCCCAGAACAATGGCGAGAAGAATGCGCGGACATTCGTCAACAACCGGTACCCAGATGGCGTAGCCCGCCTGCTCATTGACTCCGACTCCACTATCGGTCCCGACTGCCGCTTCGGAGATGGCTGGACCTCTGGAACCATCGAGATGACAGACGGCACGGCCGTAAAGATCAAGTGCCAGACCAACGGGCGCGGCAAGGGCTTCTCAGGATGCCTGACGGCAGCTGATTTCAAGAAGAAGAGCTACGCCGAAGAGGAGGGCCACTGTAGCGACACCATCACTTCCTTGAAGAAGTTCAAGTAAGGCCAACCGTATGAAGATGAAGCATTTGGTTGTGTTTGGAATTGCAGGTATAGCGGCACTCACCTTCATCGGTGGGCTTATAGGCCAAGCCTACAAGAACTATCAGTCTGGTGTAGTCGAAGGAGTCTGCTCTACCTATTACACCGAGAAGATGAATCCAGGTACTGACACCAGTTTTGTGAGCATTGTCGGTAACTACGATAGCGGCAATGACGGGCGCGGCACATGCGACATCTACAGCAAAGATGGATAACCCGTAGCGCAGGTTTCATGTGATGCGTCACTGCTCTGGAACACAGGCAACTGCAAAAACCGGAGTGGCATGGCCGGAGTGCGTCACTTTGATGCAGTCGGAGGCAACCAGTGAAGAACATTGACTGGAATGCCATTGGCATCAACACAGTAGCCTCATTCATGGTCCTCTCAATTGTTGCAGGTACAGCTCGTCTTTGGCTGATGCTGAATGGAATTCACATTTAGCCATGCTGGACTCAATCACTGACCACCCATGCCAAGAGCCGGGCGACTGTGATTAGGAAGATGACTACGAAGAACAGAGAGACCACGAAGAGCAACAAGCAGATCTGGAATATTCAGACGGAGACTAACCAACCCCCAAGCCTATAGCTGAACTAGAGATCGGCTGCAGGCATGGATTCCCGGGGGGGTGATCCCCCGGGCTTTTTAGGAACAACAATGGTAGACACAGTACGAGTAAGAGCATCAAGTTGGAGTGACCTCTTTGACTGCCCCAAAAGATGGGCGGCAAAGAATATCGACAACATCTACTCCCCTTCCGGGGCAGCTGCTCATATTGGCACCTGCATTCATGCCAGCACTGCAGTGTTCGATCAGCACTGGATGGATGACGATCCAGTCAGCATTGATGATGCTGCCGAGGAGCTGGTTCAGACCCTGCATCACCCTGAAGAAGAGGTGATCTGGCTGCCTCAAGATCCCAGCATTCGTGATGCCGAAGAGATCGCCCTCCGCCTGCACACCAAATACTGCAGCGAGATTGCGCCTCAGCAGGAATACACCGCTGTCGAAGCTCATTGCGAGAGTCTGATTGTTGAGCTGGATGGCATCAACATCGAGTTGACTGGAACCACCGACCGCATCCGCAAGCTCGAAGATGGCAGCAATGGGATCAGCGACCTGAAATCCGGCAAGCGAAGAGTCAACAAGGCTGGTGTGGTCGACACAAAGAGTGACGGTGCCCAGCTCGCGGTATACGAGCTGGTCGCAGAGAGAGCTATCGGGGAGCCGATCACTGGAGCGGCTGAAATTATCGGACTGCAAACCACCAAAACGGGCCAGGTAGCGAAGGGGGCTGTTTCCAACACCAGAAACATCCTGGTCGGCACCGAAGAAGAGCCCGGCCTGCTGGAGATCGCCGGCGGAATCATCAAGAGCGGCGCCTTCTACGGAAATCCAAGATCCGTTCTCTGCTCCCCCAAATACTGCCCGGTGCATAGCGACTGCCGCTGGCGCAATTAAACACTAACAACTGACGAAGAGAGAGACAGCACAGTGACAGCACAAGAAAAACAAAGAACCGACATGAAACAGCTGCGCCAACAGGCTCAACAGCCTGTAAGCCAGGCAGGAACCGGCGTGCTTGCGAGGTTCTTCGAGAAGAACAAGAAGTCGATTACGGCCGTCCTTCCGCAGCATGTCGACACCAATCGAATGATGCGGATCGCATTGAGCGCGGTTCGCTCAACCCCCAAGCTGATGGAGTGCACTACAGAAAGCCTGTTTGGCAGCCTTGTCCAGTGTTCCCAACTTGGACTGGAACCCAACACCCCTTTGGGTCACGCTTATCTGATCCCCTTCTACAACAAGGCAGCAAGAAGAACTGATGTCAATGTAGTGATCGGTTATAGGGGTCTGATTGATTTGGCTCGTAGATCAGGTGAAATTATCAGCATCTCCGCTCATGCCGTACACCAGAATGACAAATTCACATATGAATACGGCCTGAATGAAGACCTGAAACATATCCCCGCTGATGGTGATCGCGGAACAATCACCCACTTCTATGCAGTGGCAAAGCTGGAAGGTGGCGGGCATGCCTTTGAAGTAATGAGTCGCGCCGAAGTTGAGAAGATCCGCGACGCTGGCAATAACAATCCAGTCTGGGCTCAACACTTCTCGGAGATGGGGCGCAAGACGGTTATCCGCCGCCTCTTCAAGTACCTCCCAGTAAGCATCGAAGTTGCTCGCGCTGCTGAATTGGATGCCCAGCACACCATGGGCGAAGACCAGAACATGAATGACGTGCTGGAAGGCGAGTTCACAACCGTTGCTACCCCTGATACGTACATTGATGGCCCAGGAGAAGAGGAAGAACCCCCCGAACCCACCAACGCCAACGATGCCCCAGAGTGGCCCAAGCTGGAATCCGTAGATGGAAAGTCTGTCTGGAAGGACAGTCAGGGCAATACCTTTGATCCAAAGCAGCATGCCTTGGCCGCAGATAGCAACATCCCGATAGTGGACCAGAACGGTTCATTCTTTAAGAAGCTGCAAAAGGCTGCCTCTACTGCAAATTTCGACGGAATGGAATAACCCCCTCTGCCATCACAGCAATCAGGCCACCAGAACATGCGAATCACATCCATCAAACTGCACAACTTCATGGCTCATCGAGATGCCTTTCTCGAAATTGAGACCCCTGTTGTGCTGATCGCGGGAAACAACGGCGTCGGCAAGAGCACCCTGCGAGACGCCATCCGCTTTGCCATCAATGGGGATGCCGGTCGCGTCCACACAAAGAAAGACCTTGCGCAGATCATCAGCTATGGCGCAAAGAGCGGGTTTGTTGAGATCGAGGTCGACGAGCACATAATCACCCGTGATATCACCAGCGGAAAGACGACAGATGAGACCCCTGTTTCTGCAGATATTCAATATGTGATCGACGCCGACCTGTTTGCTTCACTCGACGACAAGGCGAGAAAAGCCTATCTCACCAGACTGATGGGCGTCACCATCTCCCAAGCAACCATCAAGGAACGACTGGCCGCATACGGCTGCAAGCCCGAACTGGTCGACCAGATTCTTCCCATGCTTCGCTCCGGATTTGAAGCAGCTGAGAAGGCAGCCGCAGAGAAAGCGACCGAGCAGCGCGGGGCCTGGAAGCACATTGCTGGCGAGAACTATGGCTCAAAGAAGGCCGATACATGGGAGGCTACCCCCACTGCTTCAGAGGATGACGCAAAAGACATCGCCCCCATGGAGCTGCAGCTTGCCGACTTTGACAATCGACTACAAGAGATCAATAACCAGCTGAACCAGAGCACGCTGATAAATGAACAGCGTGACGAGCTTACAGCGAAAATTCAGAAGCTTGAGTCCATAGAGGTCAATACCAACCTAGAGGCTGATGTTGCCATACAACAAGCTACCATCCATAACCTCGGGATAGATCTTGATGAACTGCGTGAGAAGGCCAATGGAGCAAATGCCCAACAGGTTTCCTGCAAAAATTGCGGCCACATACAAAACCTTATCATCGAAGACAGCTCTATCAAACCTGCCTCAGAGGGCACCCCGTCCGATCCAGCCGCTGTAGAGACGACCAAGGAGGCAATTCAGGAAATTGAGCAAGAGCTACAGCAAGCAAAAGACAAGCTGGAACAGCTCAACGGTGAACTCTCCACGGCTCAGGACAATCAGCGCAAGCTTGAACTCTATCAAGACCAGCTGCAGGCAATGCCTGTCCTTGAGGACAACAGTGAACTGGAAGCAGAAAAGCTGAGCACACAGGAAGCAAGGGATGCCTTGAGCATCGAGATCGAGGCAGCCAACGAAGCCAATACTGCAGTACAAGAAGCTGCCGAGAAGACCGAGACCGCAAAAGAGATCCACCAGCTGGTTACCCAGTGGGTTCAGATAAAAGACGCACTGTCGCCATCAGGAATCCCAAGCAAGATCCTTGCGGAGACCATCGGCCCGATCAACACCCTCCTGCAGGAGCAAGCGGAAACCACTGGCTGGCAGCAAGTACGGATCACTCAGGACATTGATATCACCGCAGATGACCGTCCCTACCACCTCCTCTCAGAGAGTGAGCAGTGGCGAACAAACGCAATGATCGCGGCCTGTATTTCACTGATCAGCGACACCGGCCTGCTTGTACTCGATCGACTCGACGTCCTCGATATTTCAGGTCGCGCTGAAGCCATGCGCTGGATCGACCAGCTGAGCCGCAAACTGGACACCATTTTCGTTATGGCAACCCTCAAAGCAATGCCAGCCCTGCCAGACAACATGACCGGGATTTGGATTGGAGAGGAGCCTGCCATGCCATGACAAACAAACCTACTCAGCAGGGGGAGATTTGCTGACAGGCTCAAAGCGGACGGTGGCCTGAAGTTCAACAATCAACCGCACATAGACAGATAAACAGCAATAACAAACTGGAGAACAACAATGGCTGAAAAGATTTTCAGAGCGAAGGACGGGACAGAGTTCGGCACAGAGAAAGAGGCTGATGAGTACGAGGCCGGACTGGCCGAAGATGAGAAAATTTGCGACTTCTGCGAACAACTCGATGAGTTCTGCCGCAGAAGTGTCCTTGCACGCCAGCTTACTGGCGCCCTTGAGGCAGCAATTATTGGCAAAGGTGCCGTCCCTCAAAAGGAAAAGACCAAGATGCTTATTCTGGGCTGGGAATCCTACAAGCTCGAACATGGCATTGAGGTTCCTATGCCCAGTGATAATGACGAGAAGGAGCAGGACAATGGCTAAGCCAGTAACACATTATGAGGCCATTGACGGCACCCCGTTTCCTACTGAGGCCGAAGCCGATGCGCATGACATTGCGCTGAAGCGCGGCGAGATGATGGATAAGTTTATCGACACGCTGGGGATGTCAAAGGGGCAGAAGATCCTCAAGAAACGGCTGATCCTCTGGGAGCAGTACGTTCAGAAGAGCAGCCAAGACACTGATTCAGAAGAGTCATGAACCCGGCCCAGAAACATCTCAGGGAAGCGATAAAGAGAGTCCTGCAAGAGCGGAGCGACTGGATGACTACCGGCGAGCTGAGAGAAAGCGACCCCGTAATCGGAAGAGCGAGTTCACAGTGCGTGCGCAACAACCTGCTGCAACTCTCAAGGGACGGCGAACTGACATGCGACAACAGCCAAAAGCAGTTGCGCTATCAGGTAACGAGAGACATCCCCTACCCGCTTTATACGCAGGTCGTCCGCAGCCCCTGGAATGGTCCCAACGCATTCGATTTCAACGCAGTCAATAGTAAAGTGGAACAACTATGAGCATCAAAAAACATTTGGAAATGATGGGAGAGCCATCAACCGACAGGGTTACCAGATTTTCTGGAATTGTAATCAGTATCACCTTCGACCTGTATGGGTGCGTGCAAGCCGGCGTCATGCCTCATGTCGACAGTGACGGCAAGAAGAGACAGGGAGAATGGTTTGACATTGCACGCCTCATAACCTCAAGCAAAACCAGAACCGTACAGGCCCCCAGCTATCCGGTGAAGCCAAAGAAGGCTGTAAAAACCCTGGGACAGACCGTCATGGACAAGGTGACCAAGTTTGCCGGCACTGTCACCAGCATCCACTTTGAACTCTCCGGCCAGATTATGGTTGTTGTGACGCCATCGACAAGCAACGAAGGTGCTAAGCCAGATAGCGAGATTTTTAATATCGCCCGGCTTGAGGTGATCGACGATGCTCGGGTGATGCCACTGCCAAACTTCAAGGAAGGCCCCTTTGCAGAGGGCAAGCACGGCCCGGCTGAGAATCCTGTAGAGCTGTAACACGATGAACGCTATCCAACAGCTGGAGGAAAAGCCCTTCTTCACCATCACAGAGCTGTCGAAGATCCTGAAAAAATCGACAACAACCCTGCGCACATGGAAGAAAGAAGGGAAGTTCCCTGAGGCTCATACAGAAAACCAATACAGCGCGATCGAAGTTCTCGATTGGCTGTTCAAGCGCGGCAAGTGGGCAAAGAAACAGGCGCAAGATGGAGGCCAATCATGAGTAACGAATTATCACCGGCCGACATTCATCAAATGATTAACGATGGCTCCATATATCTTGAGTCAAGTTATGAATATGACACATTTACTTTGCTGCCAGAGAACAGAAAAAAAAGAAGAAATCGAGACTCTCTTAGAGAGTCGCTGTCAAGCGAGTTTACTGTGACAGCTGGCATTGTGAATGAGAACTATGAAATTATCGATGGACAAAATAGGTTCTTGGAATGCAAAACCCTTGAGCTTCCATTTATATACATTGTTGTCCCAAGCTATTCGTACCGACAGATACAGGTAATTAATAGAAATGTAGAACAATGGGACCCATACGACATCCTTCACCACTGCTGCGTTCTTGAATCCAGAGGAGACCATGAAGGCGACTCATATTCTTTCTTTAAAAAAATGCTTCATATGTACAGCGATAATAATGGCGTGGATATCAATATGACTCAAATGATTGCGTTTGGCAGAACAACTGAATCAAAAATAGATAAAGAAACATTCAGGCGCGGAGAAATGCTTATTGAAAAAGAATCAAGGATCGACTTTGAAAGAAAAATTGGCGAAGCGTCTGAGTTAAAAAGAGCCATGCATCATCTTGGGTTAACAAAAATTGGCTCATTAAGATCAGCAACTATCTTCGTGGTGTCTCACAAACTATATGACCACAAAAGGATGCTAGAAAAAATCAAAACAAAACTTGCAAAAAGAAGACTGAATCCTGAATACGCAACTAACAAGAAAAGAACAATTGATGCTCTCCAATACGCATTCAACATCAGAGTCGGGCCAGAACAATACGTCACTTTTATGACTGGAATTCAAGCAACACAATAAAGGGCAAACAATATACACAAATATCTAACCGTAAAAATGGCAGACGGATCAATCTGGGGCATCCCGGTCGAGATGATTGCGCGGGACCGAGCAGCATTCTATGCCTCCGAGTTTGATGGCGACATCAGCCGCAGCCTTAGCGAAGGCACCATTCCACTATTCGAATCTGACGATTACGAGACCAAAGACTGGGCACTGAACAACATGAACTGGTCTGACTTCAATGGTCACCAAGTGATGCTGTCTGGTCCTGAGGAAATCGACTTTCAGAAGGGATGGCTGGAAGGAGACAAAGGTTTCGCCGAAGAAGCGTCTGGCGACTCAAGCAAAGAGAAGCAAGAGCCGTCGAAATTCGTCATCCATATCGCCGGCCCTGATGACGTTATTGAGATGTCAGATGAACTCACCGCGCTGCGCCAGGCGAACCAGATCAATATGACATACCTGAGCTTCCGCCTGAAAAAAGGTGATGACACGCCACTTTCCGTCGCAACTGTATGCGATCTGCAGAACCCATCCAACTACTGCCAACAGGCAATCGACTAGGAGAACCACTCATGATCGGACTGATCGGATTCCTCATTATCACAGCCGCCATCCTGTACGGACTCGGCGTACACACCTTCTTCCAGTTTCAGAACACCATTCTGGACGTTGCAGACAAGGACAAGTTCAGTCTGAAGCACAGAAGGACAAACGCTTTTATCTGGCCTGTACACGCAGCCAAGAATCTGTATGCGCAACTCATGAGCACCGCAAACACCGGAGATGACGGCTCCCAGTCATAACTTTACCCCCCCCAACCAACCACGGAGACTATAACTATGAAGCAGCCCAACATGGGCCTCGGGAATACTGACAACTTCCTTGAGGCACTACACTATATGGAGGCAGGCGTTTTGTTACAGAAGCTTGCCAGCGCACTGCAGAGCACTGCCCTCGCCACAACCGCCCACGGCAATGGGCGCGTGAAGGGCAAGGTCGCGCTCGAATTCACCCTGTCAAAGGTCAATGAAGAGGGCTTCATGATCAATATTGATCACAAGCTCATCTACTCCAAGCCGACCACCAATGGCAAGTCTATGGAGGAGGCGGTGACCTCTCGATCATTGCCGATAAGCAGGACGCCAAGCTCAAAGAGATGGATATCGAGCAGCTTATGGAAATGGTGAAAGATCTGTAAAGCGTTTGGCGGTACGTGCTGGCCTGCTGTCTCGGGGGCGAAAGACCGGCACGTACTGCCACCTAATACCAATCTGAGCACAGATATTGAAATGATAGTAAACCCAGCCAGCAGTCGCGGATTTGCCTGCATTGGTCTCGACAACCCCAAAGACCCGAACAACACGGGATCAGCACTGAGAGCTGCCGGGGTATACGGAGCAGCAATGATTGCAGCAAGCGGATCTCGATACAAGAGAGCAGCATCTGACACCAGATCCGAGCACCGGCACACACCTTTTCTGCAAGTAGCAGACCTGAAAGATGTGGTCCCTTACGACTGCGTACCGGTAGCCGTTGATCTGATTGAAGGAGCAACCCCTCTCAACCAATACATCCACCCGGAAAGAGCCTTTTACATCTTTGGGGCAGAGGACGCGACGCTTGGAGACAGAGTGCTCTCATGGTGCAGGGACACTGTATACGTTCCGACAAATGGCTGCATGAACCTGGCTGCGACAGTCAATGTGGTTCTCTACGACAGATTATCCAAACAACTGGAACGAGGCTGATTCAGAGATGAACGAGCGCCAGATATACGAAGCAGCCGTTGCTAAATGGGGTACAGGCCCACAGATGGGGATGCTGGTCGAAGAGTGCGCTGAACTGATTCAGAGCACTATGAAGCTACTGAACAGGAATGAGTCGCCAGGTTACAGCTTCTTTGAGGAGCTGGCAGATGTCGAAATCATGCTGGGGCAGATGCGCGTCATCTTCGGGGATGAGGCAATTGATATTACCAAGAAAGAGAAGCTGCTGCGATTGCAGGGATTATTGGAGAAAGAAGAAAGATGAAAATCCGAGTTTTCATTACTGACGGCGATCAGCTCCAGCTGCAAAACATCTGCGACAAGTTCCGCTGTCGGATGGAGCTGGGTGGCCCACCCTGCTGTGATGGACAACTGTCTGGGTTTGAGCGCCCACATGAAGAAGGGCTAAAAGGTGGACGCACGGATTGGGCGACAGCCTATTTGCATGTAGGCAGAGTGGGACAAGCGCTTGGTATTCGCACTCATTTCCGACACATGCTGGGCTTACCAGCATATATGGAGAAAACACCATGATTACCCCCCCCCTCACGCGGAACCATCGTCCGTACCAACATCACCAGCGGCAGCAACAAGCAGGGTCTGCTGATGAGAGTTGAAGGCATACAGGACGACATCGATCCAGAGTGCGCGGCCGCTGTCGGTCCAATCATTCACCTCACAGTCCGTGCCGGTGCTCCGCTGGTCTGCAAGATCAAAGAACTGATCGAGCTCGATGTTGATCTGGATGAGCTTCAGAAAGAGAGGGCGCAGCAGAAAGGTCGCCCTCTCGGGAAGAATCAGAAGAAAGTCATGCAGCAGCTTCAGAAGTGGGGAGAGTGGCGAGAAGAGCGATATAGCTGGACATTCGGCAACGGAGCCAAGGACACCAAGCACATTCTGGGGACTCTGGTTAAACGCGGTCTGGTTTCTGAAGATGATGGCGTGTATCGCCTTGTTGAGAAGGAGAGCGGAGAGTGAACGTAATCAGCAGCAGCTACGGTAACGACTCCATCGCCCTCATCCAGTGGGCGCATGAGAACCTGTTGTTCGATGTAACGGTTGTCTATAGCGATACAGGATGGGCAGCACCGGGCTGGGATGAGCGAGTCGCCAGAGGAGAAGAGCTGGCGCAAAGCTATGGCTTCAATACTGTTCGCATCCAGAGCATAGGAATGGCTGGCCTGGTGCGCCACAAAAAAGGCTTCCCCGGTAACGCACAGCAATTCTGTACAGCCTTCCTGAAAGGGCTTCCGTTTCTTCAGTGGATTGATGAGGTAGATCAAGAATGTAACGCCCATGTTTTGGTCGGCAAGCGAAGAGTAGAAAGCCGCGCCAGAGCTAACACTCCGGGCTACATCAACGAGAGCGAATACCACGGAGATCGCACCCTCTGGCATCCGCTATTTTTGCATACCGACAAGGAACGCGATGAGCTGGTTCTGCGGTCTGGAATGGAGCTACTGCCTCACAGAAGCCAAGAATGCAGTCCTTGCGTCAACGCCAATCGTGGCGACTTCCTGCTGCTCAAGCCGGAGCAAATAGAGCGAGTCAGCGACCTTGAAGTGGAGATTGGCAAGCAAATGTTCAGACCAAAGAGGTTTGGTGCTATCGGGATATTCGGGGTTATGACATGGGCAAGATTCGGCCCTCAAACAAAACGCATGAAAGAGGCGCAGCAACTAGATCTTGGCAGCGGATGCGATGGTGCCTATGGATGCGGTCTTTAACTAATCAAGGAGAACACCTCAAATGTGGTTTAAGAACATTACCCTATTCAACCTCACCCACCCCTTCCGCGTCTCCGCTGAATCGCTGGAGGTGATCGACAACCTGCGCGAGGAGAACGACGACATCGATGCCGAGGCACTGTTCCTGGCCGATACGATCTTGTTCAGAGGTGAGGTCACCGGGCTGCTGAAGCAGCTGATGGAGATCTTTAAGGAGAAGAAGTCGTGAGTCACACCATTATTTGCGCCGTAAAACAGGGCGAAGAGCCGATACTTCTTGGTGAGTGCAGAAACGCTTTTAGAGGTGCCATGTATGTCTGGCATGACATGGCAACGCGTTATTTTCACCTTGAAGGCTTTCCTCATTTTGATGAGAAGCTCCAAAGAAGAGTCTGGAATGCTGGCAATGAATTCCCATTAACGAATGCTGAATTAATTGTTCTGGCTTCCACTATGGATAAGGCCACCGTCAGCAAGGACGGGATTGATCGGCTATTAGAAGCTTTCAAGGAGTACGGTGCAGACCATGAAAATAGCTCAATTGCAGAGCAAGCAGGTTTGATCAGCGAACAGCGAAAGAATATTCCAGATGGGTACTGCATAGCCTGGATTCAAACATCAGTTAGTGATGGCTGGTTCAGCTTCTGGAATGAAGACGGGGACTCAATGACATGCAATATGCCTGAGCATTTTGACGTCATTGAGCAGGCGATAGCCCAACGTCAGGAGGAGACTGCAATAGAAACGGCACTGCCGGAGTAACAGTTTATGGCAGAGGGTGCCAACGCCTGGAGCATCGGCTGGCGCATGTAGGTAATGACCGGAGGGCAACCGTCCGGGGCCAACAAGCTCTCTGCCGCCATATTGAGGAACGATGAGATGAAGATAACCGCAGACCTTCAACTGGAGAAAGGAGACGCCTCATACCTGAAGGATCTCCTCTCAAAAGCCATGCATTTGGCGAACTACAACGAAGAAGCTATTGATGCGAACTTGAGACAAGTCGATGAACAGTTACAGCGCCTGATAAGTATGGCTTTTGAAAAGGGCCGTATTTATGAGAGCACAACGTCTGGCCTTGAGGAGCGATGAGATGAGCGAGTGCGAGATAAAAAAGTGCCCATTCTGGGAGGGCGATCATTGCGTAGATCCACAGGAATGGGTCGATCCAGACAATGGAGCACCTGTTTGCCGATACTGGGATGGCGCAGTCCTCGAATCAGAATTTAACAGTGAGATTTCAGGAGAAAAACAGTGACACCAAAACAGAGACTTCGCAGACGAGTAGCAGACATTGCCATCGGTGCAGCCGGTTACGACTTCGATTATATGGGTGAGTTTTCGACTGCCGAACTCCTGAGCCGTTTTGTTCCTGCGCTACAGGTGGTGTTCGGTGAGCAAGGACAGGACTGGATGTGGAGTGCATCGAACCTTCACCGCTACGAGAACATTGATTCCACCACTGACTTCCTCTGGAAGAACGGAGTAAGAGCATGACCAAACCACATCCACAAGCTGAAATCTACGCAATGATAGCCAAGGATGCTGCCGAGTCTGAGACTTGGTGGGATCGCTGGGAATATCAAATTCAAGAAGGGGGTAAGTGGCTTATACCCACTTCATGTTTCTTTGTAACCCCCAATACTAAATACCGCCACAACGAATTTCACGACCCTTACTACGAATTCAGACGAGCATTGGAGAATGAGAAGGAAGTTTATTTCGATGCTGGAGACACAACTGTGCTTGTTAGAGCTGATCATTACTTTGGAAATTTCCCTCCAGAGAACTATTACGTCGCAGAAGAGCCAAACACGATCAACACCGAAGAGCTGATTGATGTGGGTATGCGATGCGCCACTTGCGGGACTCATTGCGACAAATACGCCGACCCCTGTGATGAACGGCAACCAAAGCTCAGGACCATAAAGATGTGGCAGTGGATTGTTTTAGGGCAATGGAATGACGAGCCGACAGAAATCATCCTATCTACTTGGTATGAAACTGAAGATGAAATGCTAGAGGGCTTTAAGACTCCAGCGCACAGCAACTTCAAAGTCATCGAAGTAATCCAGCGAGCAGACTGGACAGAGATTGAGATCGAGCCAATCGAATCAGGAAAGGCAATTGCATCCGCAGATGGAGATGCTGTTGCAGTAGTCGACGCTGGTATTCAGGCAGCAGAAGCGTCTATGGCAATGTTCGCGGAGGAGTCAGAACCACGGCAGCCAGAATGGGGCGAAGAGCACTACAAGCTGGCGATTGAGCTTGGGGTGCTATTTCAATTCAGTGATGACGGCA
>CAYFOU010000068.1:0-4915 GCA_964344805.1 uncultured Piscirickettsiaceae bacterium
GGCTGGCCCCGGACATGTTGTCTCTCGATTGGTGGATCGCCCCCTTCAGTAGCGCCAGATCCCCCTCCAGAGAGACCTCCATCTCGGCATTGAAGTTGCCGGATGCCATCTCCCCAACCACCCGGTTGGCATCGCTGATGGTGCGCTGCAGGGTCTCCATCAGATGGTTGAAGGCCTCGCCCATCTGCCCGATCTCGTCACGGCTGGAGACCTCGATTCGCTCACTGAGGTTGCCGCTCTGGTCGACTCGGGTCATCAACTGACTCAGTTGCTGGATGGGGAGGGCGATGCCGCGGGCGATCAGCGTTGCGGCACCGATGATCAACAGCAGTCCGATTGCCCCCAGGGTCACCACCCGGTTGCGCAGTGCGGTGACCGGCTGCAGCGCCTCGGCGCTCTCGATCTCGGCCACCAGCACCCAGCGGCTCTCGCCGATAGTGATCGGGGTGTAGGCGGAGATCACCTCGGCCCCCAGATAGTTGTCGATGGTCTGCAGACCGGTTTCCCCCTCCAGCCCCTGTCGGGTGCTGGGGGTCTCTACCCGCCCCTGCTCGGGATGGGCAAAGGAGGTGCGAACCGAGCGCTGGGTTGGATCGTTGTGGGCATCGGAGCGCATCAGCAGATCCTCTCCTACCAGATAGCTCTCGCCACTCTCGCCGAGACCGGCGCGCTCCAGCATGATGCTGTTGATGCGGTCCAGTGGGACCTGAAAGATCAGCGTGCCGATGCGCTGCCCTTCACTGTAGATCGGGGAGGCGAGAAAGGCGGTTGGGGCGTTGCGGGCGGGGGCATAGGGCTGCACATCGACAAACAGGAACTGGTCCGCCTCCAGCTCCAGACTGCGCCGGAAGGCCCTTCCGGCGGCAGAGTCGGCAAAGGGGCCATCGTGGAGTGAGGTGCTGAAGTCGGGACGTTTATGGGCCGAGTAGACGATGTTGCCGCTGGGGTCATCGACCAGAAAGATATCCTGATAGCCAAAGCGGGCGGCGAAGTTCTTCAGGATCGGATGGATCATGCCGTGAAAGTTGGAGAGGCCGGAGCCATCCTCGATAAAATCGAGCTGGGAGAGGTCGGCAGGATGGGGGTTGTTGACCAGATAGTGGTACTGGATTGCGATGGCGTTGGCGCTGAGCCGGTCGATCATCAGCGCCGGATCGATCTCCGGGAACTGCTGCTGGTAGTAGTCATGCAGTGCCGCAATCTGCATCTGTACCTGCTGCGGGTTGAGGCCGGTCTCCTGTCCGAAGTTGGGGTGGGCGTAGGCCAGCTCCCCCATCGCATACTCCACCATGAAATCCTCGGAGAAGGTGATCACCTGATTCTGCAGTGTGGTGAGGTACTGGTTGAGGCTGTTCTTCTTGTTCTCGCGGGTGCTCTCCAGCTTTTGTAAGGCCTGTGCCTGTAGTGCACCGCTGGCGCTGTCGAGGGCGATGATGCCGATCAGCAGAAAGGGGATCGATCCGACCAGCAGGAATGCGATCAGCAGTCGGGTCTTCAGATGGTTCTGTAGCATGGTTGCGCCTCCTCTACTGCACAATGCCTCCGAGAATGATGCCTGCTTGCTGCAGGGCATTGAGCAGTTGTTGAACATGGGCTCGCTGTGCGTTGTGGGCGAGTGTGGGGTAGTGTTGTTGTAGCTGTTGCAGCGCGGTTTCTCCACTGATCTGCTGCTGTTCGATCTGCTCCAGCAGCAGGGCGGAGAGTGGGGCCAGCTCCATGAACTGCACCTGGTCTTCCCGGTTGCGGTAGACCAGCAGATGGGTCTGCTGTTGCGGCTCCCCCTGGGGAAGCTGCTGTGGACCGATCTGGTGGACCGGATAGCGGTAGTTCAGCAACCGTACCAGGGCAGAGAAGAGGGGGGGCTGGAGCATCAGATCGGCCTCGGGATCAAAATTGTCCTCTGCCTCCAAATCGGGGGCGGTCTCCAGCTCCAGCTCCATCCACTCGTAGTGGGCCAGCTCATAGAGGTAGGGGCAATCTTCCGGCAGCGGCTGTTCCGCCAGCCACTGCAGAAACTCGACACCGAGTTGATGAAATAGTGGCGAGCTGGAGATATGCTGGGCCAGGAACCGCTCCACAATCTGCTGCCAGCGCAGCTCGCCAAGGATGGAGATCAGCACCGGGAACGGGGTGGAGAGGGTGGCGGCCAGATTGCCCAGTACCAGATCCCGATAGAGGCCAGCCCCCTGTTGGTCCTCCGGGGTGAGTTCCGGTTGCTCCAGTTGGCCGCTACGAATCGCCTCGGCAAAGGCGTCCTGGCGTTTCAGTGGATCGGTCACGCGCTCCCTCCCTCTGCCTGCTGCAGTTGATGGATCTTGTTCACCTCATCCAGTAGCGCCTCCAGTGGAGGAACGTTGAGGTCGCGTTCCAGCAGCGTAGGGAGTGCCCCCGCCTGCTGGTAGGTCGCCTCCAGCAGCTTCCAGACCGGATCGATCACCGGGGTGCCGTGGGTATCCAGTATGCGGGGAATCTGGCACTGCTCATGCCCGGCGATATGGATGTACTGCACCCGCTCCAGTGGCATTGCCTGCAGCACCGGTAGTGGATCGAACTGATGGTTTACGCTGTTGACGTAGATATTGTTCACATCGAGCAGCAGCTTGCAGTCAGCCTCTTCGGTCACTGCGCGAATGAATTCGGTTTCGCTCAGTGGGCTCTCGAAGCGGTGGTAGTAGGAGATGTTTTCGATCCCGATCTGCCGCTGCAGTATCTCCTGCACCTGGCGGATGCGCCCGGTGATGTGGTGCACCATCTCTTCGCTGAAGGCGACCGGCAGCAGGTCGTAGAGCTGCCCCTGATCGGAGGTGAAGCAGAGGTGGTCATTGTAGGTCTCGATCTGGTGGTGGTCGAGAAAGTGCTTCAGATCGTGGATGAATTCGAGGTTGAGCGGGGCGCTGCCTCCGATCGAGAGGCTGAGACCGTGGCAGGCAAAGGGGTAGCGTTCGGTCAGGCTGCGCAGCTGTTTGGCCGGACGTCCCCCCAGACCCATCCAGTTCTCCGGTGCCATCTCCAGAAAGTCGATCGGTAGATCGTCTCCCCGAGTTGTGGCTTCAATCAGCTCTTGCAGAAACTCCTGTCGGAGCCCCAGTCCGGCACCAGAAAGCATGGTCTTGTCTTCATTGGGTCATCGATAGATCAAAGGTATCTCTAAAAATAGTGATTTTCTTGCAAGTGCAAGGAAGTACCGCACGGAAAACCGGAGTGTACTGAAGTACATGAGGATTTGAGTACGGAACTGACGCAGCAATTGCGAGAAAAGTGCATTTTTAGAGGTGCCTTTACTTGCTTCGGATGCTAGCACACTTCCTTGCTCCGCATTTTCCGCTCATTTCCTTGCGTGGAGTGGTTGCCTTGTTGCTGGCGCATTTTCCGCTTATCGTCTTGCCCTCAGCGGTATTGTTGCTGGCGCACTTTCCACTCATGCTCTTCGAGGCATTGGCGGCACACTTGCCCTTCATCGCCTTTTCCGTGGCGCTTTCGGCATTGGCCAGTTGCAGATAGCCACCCTCCAGTGGTTGATAGCCGAAGGGGTTCTCGGCCTCGGCCACAGCGGGTGTGATGGTGGAGATCAGGGTGGTGCCGAGTACGGAGGCGGTGGAAATGGATGGTCTCTTTTTCATGATCAGCTCCTCTGCTGGATGGCTCTTCTCTTGTTGGAGAATCTATATATTGTGAGAATGATTCTCGATACCGTGGTTATGAGCCTAGCAGAGTAGTTGAGCAAAATGAAGGGTTATTTTGATAAAAATCAATTTGTCGGTATTAGTGATTTCTTAGCTGGGTGGTCAGTTGGTAGACACGACGCAGATAATAGTCGTTGAATGGCCCCTGCTGTTGATCCAGCAGAAGATAGGTGGTGCTGTCCTGCTGTTCACGTACCGCAAGTTGACTGTGCAGCAGTACCGCGATGGTGATGGTGTGTACCTGTTGCCAGTCGGTGATCTCGTTGGCGCTCAGATAGCGATCAATGGAGCCATCTCCATCCTGATCGGTACCAAAGCGGAACTGCAGACCGTCGATGTGGCTACTCAAGGTTTGTGAGGTGGGGGAGGCATTGCCGTTGCCATCACAGCGCAGATCTCCCTCCTGCAGATAGTAGAGGATGGTGGTGACAGCCGAGCCGGCACAGTCCTGGGCATCCTGATAGCTCAGGGTAAGGGTGTCACTCTGCTGCTCACCGTCATTGTCGGTGGCAGTGAGAGGTGTACCGCTGAATGTGTTTTTCGGATAGCCCGCCTTTTTCAGTTCGGTGGAGAGGAATTGCAGCAGGTGACGTCCACGCTGGTGCAGTTCCTGCCACTCCGCCTGATACTGGTGGTTGTCACGCCCCTCGATAAAGAGTTGGGTAGCGGCCAGCAGAATCAGACTACCGAGGGTGATGGAGATCAACAGCTCCACCAGGGTAAAACCGTTATGCCGCTTCATTGCAGTAGCAGTTCCAGCGTATGTTGTTTCTGCTCGGTACCTTCCAGCCAGTCGATGGTGATCTGGTAGAGGCTGTCATTGAGGCTGACCTGGCCACTGCCGGAGGGGAGCAGTGCTTCATTGCGCTGGTTCCACTCCCGTAGATCAAATCGGGCCATATCGGTTGGATCGCAGGTTGCAGTGGTGCAGTCCGTGCCACTGGGAGTGCCACTCAGGGTGGGGTAAATGGCGAGGCCTGCCGGATTGGCGCGCATCCGTTCGGCCAGATCGATTGCCTGTAGTGTGGCGAAATCGTGGTTGAGGGCACCCCGTGTGGCTTGCAGGGCCTGGGTGGAGAGGGCAGCAAAGCCGAGCAGTGCGGTGGTCAGGACGAAGAGTGCAATCAGGGTCTCGATCAGCGTGTACCCTGTTGCTCGGTGGAGTGATTTGATCTTCATCATCTCTTCAATAATACCTGCTACCTAAATCCTGCAAACCTGTTTTTTTGCAG
>CAYFOU010000068.1:4925-13048 GCA_964344805.1 uncultured Piscirickettsiaceae bacterium
AGTCTGCCTTTTCTCTACTTGATTTGCGAGTGGTTTGCAGGATTTAGGTGCTATTATTCGCGCCCATGAATGAGTCGCTATCCGGTTTTTTACATACGCTGCTTGGCAGTTTAAGAGATCTGGCGCCGATTATTCTGGTGATCGGTTTCTTCCAGTTGGTGATCCTGCAACAGCCGATCAATGATCTGCCCGAGATCGCCTTTGGGATGTTTCTGGTGGTGTTGGGGCTCACCTTCTTTGTCTACGGGCTGGAGATGGGGCTGTTTCCGATTGGTGAATCGATGGCCGGGGCACTGGCGCGCAAGGGGAGTCTGCCCTGGCTGATGGCCTTCTCCTTTCTGCTCGGTTTCGGTACCACGGTGGCAGAGCCTGCACTGATTCTGGTGTCGAGCGAGGCGGCCAGGGTGGCGGCAGCGGGAGGGATGATCGGCAACAGCGCCGCAGAGATGCAGGCCTACTCGGATGGGCTGCGCTACACGGTTGCGGTTGCGGTCGGGGTGGCGATTCTGCTTGGGGTGACCCGAATTCTCAAGGGGTGGCCGATCCAGTATCTGATCATTGGTGGGTATGTCGGCGTGGTGATCATGACCCTGTTTGCCCCTGATGAGATTATCGGTCTCGCCTACGATGCGGGCGGAGTGACCACCTCGACGGTGACGGTGCCGCTGGTGACTGCGTTGGGGGTGGGATTGGCGAGCAGTATTCGTGGACGCAATCCGATGACTGACGGCTTCGGGCTGATCGCTTTTGCCTCGTTGACACCGATGATCTTCGTCATGGGCTACGGGATGGTGGTCTAATAAAATGAGTTTTTTTGAAGAGTTTCAACAATCACTGATCTCTACTGCAGGCGATATGCTGCCGATTGTAGTGATCCTCTTCGGCTTCCAGCTGGCGGTGATCCGCCGCAGGATTCCCAATCTGAAGCGGGTACTGATCGGCTTCTTCTATGTGCTGCTGGGGCTCTCGCTGTTTCTGATGGGGCTGGATCAGGCGGTCTTCCCGCTGGGGGAACAGATGGCGATGCAGCTCTCCAATCCGGAATTTATTCTGCAGGGGCTGGAACGGACGGTCGATCAATTGCGCTGGCATGACTACTACTGGGTCTATCTCTTTGCCTTCACCATCGGTTTCTCCACCACCATTGCAGAGCCTTCACTGCTGGCGGTGGCGTTGAAGGCGGAAGAGGTTTCGGGTGGTACGGTTTCAGCCAACGGGCTGCGGATTGCGGTTGCACTGGGGGCGGCGACCGGGGTTGCGTTGGGTACCTTGCGCATCGTCACCGGTGTCCCGCTCTACTACTTTATTGTGGCGGGCTACATGATCGTGGTGGTGCTCACCTACTTCTCCCCCAAATTTATTGTGGCATTGGCGTATGATTCCGGCGGTGTGACCACCTCAACGGTGACGGTGCCGGTGGTTGCGGCACTGGGACTGGGATTGGCCAGCTCGGTACCGGGCCGTAGCGCGATGCTGGATGGTTTTGGAATGATTGCCCTCACTTGTCTGATGCCGATCATCTCGGTGTTGGGGTATGTACAACTATCGGAGTGGCTGACGCGGCGGGCAGCGACAGCAGAACAGAGAGAGCTGGAAGCAGGAGAATAGAATGCACTTTAAATTACTGATTGCGCTGGTTGAAGAGGACAAGACCGATACCGTGGTCAAGGCGGCCCGCGAGGCGGGGGCGACCGGGGCGACGGTAATCAACCACGCCCGCGGTGAGGGGCTGAAGGTGGCCAAGACCTTCTTTGGTCTGGCGCTGGAGACCAATCGTGACATGGTGCTGTTTATTGTCGAGGAGCACCTCAGTCGCCATATTCTGGAGACCATTGGCAAGGTGGGTGAGTTCGATCAACCCGGTACCGGGATGGTGTTCCAGGTGGATGTAGAGGATGCGCTGGGGCTCTCCAGCCAAATTGAGAAACTGACTGACGTGGTAGAGGAGCAGATCTGATGGAGAAGAAGCCGGTTGTACGGGTACGGGATGTAATGAAGCAGAAGTTTGATCTGGTCGATGGGCTCGCCACCATCTCCGAGGCGCTGGTCGAGATGAAGCATGTGGACAACAAGTCGCTGATCGTCAATAAGCGTCATGAAGATGATGAGTTCGGCATGCTGCTGATCTCCGATGTGGCGCGCCATGTGCTGGCCAAGGATCGCTCTCCGGATCGGGTCAATGTCTATGAGGTGATGTCGAAGCCGGTGGTTAGTGTCGATGTTGATATGGATATCCGCTACTGTGCCCGACTGTTCGAGCGCTTTCAGCTCTCCCGCGCGCCGGTACTGGAAAATCGTGAGGTGGTCGGCATTGTCAGCTTCACCGATCTGGTGCTGAAGGGGATGGTGCAGCAGTAACCGACATGGGGCTCAATCTGGGGGAGGATGGCTGGATCAGCGGGGCCAGTAGGGTCTCCTCTCCCAATTGTGATGCTCGCCCGCAGGGGGAGATGCTCTCCCTGCTGGTGATCCACGGTATCAGCCTCCCCGCCGGGGAGTTTGGTACCCCCTATATCGACCGGCTCTTCACCAACACCCTGCAGGGAGATGAGGCGCCCGGATTTGATCAACTCAAATCGCTACGGGTCTCCTCCCATCTGCTGATTCGGCGTGATGGTCAGCTGGTACAATATGTCTCGTTGAATCAACGGGCCTGGCACGCAGGGGTCTCCCGCTTTGAGGGGAGGGAGCGTTGCAACGACTTCTCCATCGGTATCGAGCTGGAGGGGAGTGATGAGATTCCCTACAGCGATGCCCAGTATCGGCGGTTGAGCGAGGTGGTTATGCTGCTGCGTAACCACTATCCCGCGATCACCCCGCAGCGCATTGTCGGCCACTCCGACATTGCACCGGGCAGAAAAACCGACCCCGGCCCCGCATTCGACTGGGAACGACTGAGAGCCACCCTGTAGAGAACCGCCATGACACTACTCGCCATCATCATCACCCTCGGTATCGAGCGCTTCTATACGGTGCTGGATGAGTACCGCAACCTGGAGTGGTTTGCCCGCTGGGGCAACTGGATTGAGGAGCACCGCACCCTCAATACCCCACGTGGTGGCGTCTTCACCTCACTGCTGACCCTGCTGGTACCGCTGTTGCTGGTGCAGCAACTGGGGGAGTGGATGGCCGATGGCGGCTGGCTACCGGAGCTGTTGTTCAGCATTCTGGTGCTGGTGCTCTCGCTGGGGCCGAGAGATCTGCGTGGGCAGGTGGAGTCGGTGCTGGAGAGCTGGTTGAAGGAGGATATCGAGGGGGGGATTCTCCGCGCCGAGGGGCTGTTGCAGGAGGGGGAACTCCCCGACAGCAGGGCGGGGGTGGTGCGCAAATTGACCGAGGCGGTGTTGACCGAGGCCAATACACGCATCTTCAGCATACTGTTCTGGTTCATTCTGCTGGGGCCAGCGGCGGCGCTGCTGGTACGGCTGGCCCATACCCTGGAGTATCTGCAACAGGGTGAGGAGGGGAAGTCCGCCCCGCAGTGGCTTTGCAATCTCAACCATCTGCTGGCGTGGCCTGCCGCCCATCTGGTGGCGTTAAGCTATGCGCTGGTTGGGGACTTTTCTGTCGCCTTCCGACAACTCCTTGCCCACGCTGGAGATTGGCATCACAACCGGGCGGTAATGGTGGATGCCGGAGTCGGAGCGATCCGTCTCGGTCCGGTGGAGGAGAGTGAGGCTGATCTGCAGGAGGTAAGGGATGCGCTGGAGATGGTGCGGCGTGCCGAGATTGCCTGGATGGTGATACTGGCGCTGATGGTGGTGGCCGGGATAGCTGAATTGTGAGTGAGATGATCACCACAACGGTTGATCTGCTGCGCCATGGAGAGCCGGTTGGAGGACGACGTTACCGGGGCCACATTGATGATCCACTCAGTGAGAAAGGGTGGGCGCAGATGCGCAGTGCGGTGGGGGATCACCACCCCTGGGACCATATTCTCACCTCATCGCTGAGCCGCTGTCGTGACTTTGCTGAGGAGCTGTCACAGCGCCACCAGATCCCGCTGCAGTCGACCGATGCGCTGAGAGAGATCGGCTTTGGGGCGTGGGAGGGGAAGACCGCACAGGAGCTGATGGTCGAGGATAAGGAGATTCTCTACCGTTTCTGGAGTGATCCGCTCAATAACACTCCGCCGGGGGCGGAGACCTTGAGCGATTTTCAGCAACGTATTACCAGCTACTGGGAGCAGAGCATTGAACAACATGCGGGGGCTCATCTGCTGATGGTAGGCCATGCCGGAATGATGCGGATGATCCTCAGCCATGTACTCGGCATGCCGATCGAGCACATGTTTCGCATTCAGGTCCCCAACGCCGGGATCAGCCGTATCCAGGTGGATCACTTTGATGGGGGTACATTACCCCGCCTGCTCTTCCACGCCGCTTCACTGTAGGTTTTTGTTGGATTCTGTAACTCTTTGTAGGGTTCTGTAGGTTTCAAGACTTTTCCTACAGTATAACTATGGTCGTCAGATGGTTGCAGAGCCTTGGGAGGCGTGACGAATGAAGAAAAAGATTCTGGTGGTGGATGATGATGTGCTGATCCGCGTCAAGGTGAAGAATGCGCTGATCAAGCAGGGGTATGAGACCGAAAGTGCCACCGATGGAGAGGATGCGCTGGAGATACTCGATCATCGCAATTTTGATCTGATCCTGCTGGATCTCCATATGCCCAGACTTTCCGGTCTGCAACTGCTGGAGAAAATTCGTACCGGATTGCGCTACAAGCATACTCCTGTGCTCTGCATGACCGCAGATGAGAATAGCAACACCAAGGAGACAGCACGCAGCCTTGGGGCCACCGGCTGGATCCAGAAACCGCTCAACCCCGGTATCTGGGATGCCCAGCTGAGAGATATTCTGGCCTGATCTCCCTCTCATTTTGTCTGGACTGGCAGATCCAGACCATTTCATTGCTGTAATAAAACTGTGATATGGTTGCTGACAGTGCAGTCAAAATAACACAGTCTGATGAGAATCACCCCGGAGATGGTTCCGCTCCATGAGCCGATCCGTTTCAATATCTATAACGAGTTTGGAAAGCTGCTGGTCTCCAGAGGGATCATTCCCTACAACCAGAACCAGATCAACAAACTGCTGGAGAAGCCCTGCTACACCACCCCCTATGCAGAGGAGTGGGAGAGCTTTGATGCCCCCTGTACGCTCTCTGGTATTGAAGAGCTGATCCTGCGGCTGGAGGTTGCCTACACCAACTTCATTACCGACGGCTACAATCTGGTTCCTGATATCAAGGGGATTGCCGATGAGCTGATTGAATCACTGGAGCAT
The DNA here is from genome assembly GCA_964344805.1 of uncultured Piscirickettsiaceae bacterium. GTDB lineage: Bacteria > Pseudomonadota > Gammaproteobacteria > Thiopontia. Next base: position 10,214 of record CAYFOU010000068.1, read on the forward strand.
GAGGCCGATATGATGATCGGTCTGATTCATCTGCGTGCGGATCTCAATCCGGCTATCTTTCGCACCTTTCAGAATACGGTGTTGGCGGTGGCAACTGCAAAACGGCTGAAGTGGGGACTGGGTCGTATCCGTTCACTGGCCAATGCCGGACTGACCCAGAACCTCTCGATGTACATGTTGCAGCTGGATCTGGACAAGTATGAGGGGGATCTGAGTGGTTACCATCGACGCAGTATTCGTGAGCATCCCCGGCAGACGGGGCGGATGTTGATGACGATGGGGGTGCAGGATCGAAGCTGGATCCAGATGGTGGCCTTTCATCACGAGCGCATGGATGGCAGTGGCTATCCCTATGCCCACTTTGGCAAGGATATCCCGATGGAGGCGCGCCTGCTGACGGTGGTAGATCGTTACGCCTCCTTTATCAGCCCACGAGAGTATCGGGAGGGGGATAATGGGATGAAAATCATGCGTCGGCTGATGAGCAAGGATCAGAGTCAGTTTGACCATAATATGGGGAAGGCACTGATTGCGGAGATCGGAATCTATCCGCCGGGAGTGATTGTCAAACTGGCGTCAGGTGAACAGGCGGTGGTGGTTCAACGTACCCAGGAGCGTCTGGCCCCGCTGGTGAAGGTGGTGTGGCAGGCGGATGGCACCCCCTATGAGTGGACGATGGAGCGGGATACCCGTGACAAGGACTACAAGGTGGTGACGGTGGTGCCCCATAAGGATGGGAAAAATCTCAATGTAAAGCTGTTCTGGGGGGAAGAGACCGAAGACCGCTCACAGCCGCTATTCGTTGAGGAACTGCCCCGGATGGAGACGGTCCATGATCAGGGTCAGCAAGAGACCGAGCTGTTTGGTCAGGAAGATAGTAGTTCCTAGTGTCACACCTCGATCTGGAAGCGGTTCTCTGCATCCGGAGCAATACGATCCAGCCCCTCTTTCAGACGCTCTTTCAGACTCTCCACCGAGTCGGATTCCTCGAATGAGGTGATGCTGTAGCAGGGGGGGGGATTGCCACTCTCCTGGGGGGGCTGGACTCGCTGGTCGATGCGTTCTGCCAGGATCATGCTGCCGCTGAGTCCGGTATTGGTGGTCAGCACCATATAGTGGTGGTCATGGGTGATGCCAAAGTAGTCGTTACTGCGGATCAGCTCATTGACCACCTTGCCCAGCGTGGCTATACATTCGTCGCTACTGGAGTTGAGGTGGATCATGATGGCGGAGAGTTCGGTCTTGTAGCGACGGCTGCGAGAGATCTCCTTCTCCAGAATCTCGTCAAAGTAGAAGGGGTGGTAGGCTTGCGTCACCTCATCCCGTTCAATGGTGTGGTGCAGCGCCTGAACCAGCTGTTTTGCATTGGGTGCCTCTCCACTATCAAACTGTTGTCGATCCTGTGCATAAGTGATGCGATGGCGAGTGACATGCCACATCAGCAGCAGGGTGTAGCCGAAGGTGGTGAGGATGATGATGCCAATCACGATCGCCTCGAACATTTCCTGATAGATAAAGCTCCTGGGAATGGAGTGGACCATAATGATCGCCAGCGCCCCTTTGGAGCCTGCCAGCGTTAGGGAGCTGATCCAGCGGCCGGGGAGAGAGAGGGTGCGGATTAGCGCAGCAATGGCGCTGGCCCGCAGCAGGGTGGTGAGCAGGAAGACGATCAGAATCTCGTTGAGATAGCGCTGTAGCAGGAAGAGATCAAACAGCATCGCCATGCTGATGAAGACCCCGGCATTGGCGAAGATGCCGATAAACATCGCCTCCTTGCGGTAGCCACGAAAATCCTTGCTGGTGATTGCGGGGATACGTTGTACCCAGTCGAGCAGGGAGTGGATATCCCCGCTCTCCTCATCTAATGACGGGAGCTGGTCACGGCGCTGCAGCTCCTTCTGCACCAGCACCTTGAAGCTCATCACCGCAGAGACGATCGCCAGTATCCCCGCCACATGGAAGTGCTCAGCCAGCAAGAAGGAGATGTTGACCACCAGATAGATCAGAATGAACTGCTCCACCGTATCCTTCAGCACCTTGATGATCAGATAGCCGATCCATGCCACCAACAGTCCCAGACCGATCGAGACCACAATGACCTTGAGCAGGGTGAGGTTGACCAGCATGATCTCGGTCCCCTCGCCGCTGAGTAGTGGCAGACCGATAAAGTAGAAGATGATCAGTGCGGTGACATCGTTGAACAGGCTCTCGCTCTCGGCGTAGACCTTGAGCCGTTCCGGTAGTGCAAACTTGGAGAAGATGGCACTGACGGTGATCGCATCGGTCGCCATCAGCATTGCAAATAGTGTTACCAGCATGCCAATGGTCCAGCTGTATTGGGGGATCAGCAGCGGGGTGACCAGTACCGCGATGGAGATGGCGGTAATCACGGCAACCACGGCGAGATAGAGAATCTCCTTGTAGTGGCTGCGGATCTCGCTGATCGACAGATTGAGTACATCGGGGAGCAGAATCAGCGGCAGCATCAGGTAGAGGATCTCGTCAAACTCCTGATCGGAGATGGAGATAAAGCCCGGCATGAACTGGTTTACAAAGAAGGCCAGTAACAGCAGTGTCAGCGTGGTGGGGATCTTCAGGGACTGCTCCAGAATGCGTGAGAGCAGAATGAACAGCAGCATCATGGTGAAGATCAAAATCATGTAAATAGAGTAGGGGATTTGGTGGGGTTGTACAATCCGGCGGTGTGGGGAAATAGGGTAAGATAGCGGGCCTTTATGGATTAATAGATAAAAGGCACCTCTAAAAATAGACATTTTGCTGCAAGTACGAGGAAGCACCGCACGGAGAACCGCAATGTACATGCGAGTACATGAG
>CAYFOU010000069.1:0-12820 GCA_964344805.1 uncultured Piscirickettsiaceae bacterium
GTACAGTGATTACACTGGATAGTGATTTTCATATCTATCGCAGGAATGGAAGGAAAACGATTACCGTGATTGCTCCATAGCAACTCTTCTCCCCTCTCTTCACAATTAAACTTTACTGCTCAGAGAGTTCCCGATCAAACCAGGCAATGGTCTTCTCCAGCCCTTCACGAAGTTGAACCTGCGGATTCCACCCCAGTACCTCTCGCGCCAGTGAGATCTCCGGTTGACGCTGCACCGGATCATCATAGGGCAGTGGCTCAAACACCAGTCTGGATGATGTGCCGGTCATCTCCAGCACCCTCTCCGCCAGTTCATTGATGGTGAATTCGGCAGGGTTGCCGAGATTGACCGGCCCCACAAAGTCATCCGGGCTCCCCATCAAGCGCATGAACCCGTCGATCATGTCATCGACATAGCAGAAGGAGCGACTCTGCTGCCCATCGCCATAGATGGTGATGTCCTTCCCTTTCAACGCCTGCACAATGAAGTTGGAGACCACCCGCCCATCATTGGGGTGCATGTTGGGGCCATAGGTGTTGAAGATACGGGCAACCTTGATCTTCACCTGATGCTGCCGGTAGTAGTCGAAGAAGAGGGTCTCCGCGCAGCGCTTGCCCTCATCATAACAGGAGCGGATACCGATCGGGTTTACATTGCCCCAGTAGCTCTCCGGCTGTGGATGCTCGATCGGATCTCCATAGACCTCACTGGTCGAGGCCTGAAAGATCTTTGCCCCGGTGCGTTTTGCCAACCCCAACATGTTGATCGCCCCGTGAACACTGGTCTTGGTGGTCTGCACCGGATCGTGCTGATAGTGGATTGGAGATGCGGGGCAGGCAAGATTGAAGATCTCATCGACCTCGACATAGAGTGGTATGGTGACATCGTGACGAATCAACTCGAAACGGGGGTTGTCCATCAGTTCGATAACGTTACTCTTCCCCCCGGTGAAGTAATTATCAACACAGAGCACCTCATTGCCTTGGTCCAGCAGTCGCTTGCAGAGGTGTGTCCCCAGAAAACCGGCGCCCCCGGTGACCAGCACCCGATTGGTATCTCTCATTGCTTATCCTCCAGATCCTTTCACTACGAACAGATCATTTCGACCTCATCCACCACCCGCTGGGCCAGCGCCATCGCCTCTGCTCTGGAGGCCGCCTCAACAATCACCACCCCGGCTCGGGCTGGATGGTGGGTCGCCTTCTGCACCACATCTCCAACCTTCACCCGCAGTTCAAACAACTTTACCCCCCGATGTTCCTCAATCCATGCCGGAACATGAACCTTTTCAACCTTTCCGGTATCGGGGAACAGATAGCGTTGACAGACATAGCCGTTTTTCTTCGCAACCAGCGCCTCAGCATCGACCGGATCCCCAACCACCAGCCGAATGGCATTGCCGACAAAATCGACCCCGGTATTCAACGGGATCTCATGGGAACAGAAGTAGCCCCCGGAGAGTCGACCAGCCACCTCAATCACATAGGGTTCTCCATCAGTGAGCACCATGTCCCCCTTGATCACCCCATTGTGCATCCCCAGAGACTGGGCTGCACGGGTGACCACGTCAGAGATCTTCTGCTGCTCTGCCATAGGCAGATAGCTGGGCAGATCCCCCCCGTTCTCGATGATGTGGGGGGCGTAGCGCTCCAGGAACTCATAGTTGCGGTCCGAGAAGCCGACATGGTGTACCACCCCATCCACCACCAGGGATTCGGTGCTCACCTGGGGGCCCGGCAGATAGGCCTCCACCATCACCCGGCCACTCGGGGAGTAACCGTGCGCGGTACGGTAGGCCCACTCCAGATCGACCCCTTCGGTCAATCGCAACACCCCTCTGGCACCCCGACTATCGACCGGCTTGATCACCAACGGCAACCCTCTCTGCTCGACAACGCTACGCAAATCTTCCAGATCGGTGACCTGCTGGTACCAGGGAATCGGCAGCCCATCTGCGGCAAAACAGTCCTTCATCAGCAGCTTGTCGGAGACCAGCCTTGCGCTCTCTACCGACAATCCGGGCAATCCAAGCTGCTCCGCTACCGCCGCAACCGTCAACGGTACATCCGTTGCCATGCAGATCACCCCGTCAATCGGTCGAACCTGTTGATGGAATCGGCTCGCCTGCTCCACCGTCTCCTCAATACTGTAGGTGTCGGCCACCAGCTTGTGGTCGGCAATGCGCATACAGGGGGCGTCCGGGTCCATATCGGATACCACCACATGAAGTCCCATCTCCTGTGCCAGGTGAATACCGGGAATAGTCTCCAGCCCCCCTCCAACAAACAGTATGGTCTTCTTCACCGCCGCGCTACCCATAATGCCGGTACTAGAAATAGAGTCCACCATTCACGCTGAGGGTCTCTGCAGTGATGTAACTGCTCTGCTCCGAGGCGAGGAACAGTACACTGTTGGCGACCTCCTCGAAGCTCCCCAGCCGCTTCAACAGGATCCCCTCTGCGGCCTTCGCCACCACTGGTGACTGCAACCCGGCTGCCCCCATCTCGGAGGAGATCACCCCGGCGGCAACGGTGTTGCTGCGGATGTTGTGCTCGGCACCAAAGCGCGCAATCACCTGGGAGAGCGAGATCAATCCCGCCTTGCTGGCAGCATAGTGGGCAGTTCTGGGACCGCCATACTGACCACTGACCGAACCGATATTGACCACACTCGCCGCACCACTCTCCTTCAACAGTGGCAGCATCTCCTGGGTCACCACAAACGGCCCCTTCAGGTTGACCGAGAGGACCTCATCCCACTCTTCATCACGGATCTTGTCAAAGTCCTCCGGATGGTTGACCCCAGCATTGTTGACCAGCACATCCAGCTTGCCCCAATCGTCACCGAGTGCACTCACCGCTGCCTGAACCCCAGCCCGATCCCGCACATCCAGCTGGAACATTTTAACCTCCCCCCCCAACTCGGAGAGTTGCTGGTAGACCGCCTCGGCCTCATCAGCCTGTTGACGATAGCTGAAGGCGACATCAGCCCCCGCCTCGGCAAAGGCCTGACAGATCACCTTGCCAATGCCTCTGGAGCCTCCGGTTACAAAGACCTTCTTCCCTTTCAGATCTGAATAGTTACTCACCTCTAAGTGCCCTCTTTCTTGCTATCACTTTCAACGCAGCCTCCTTAATCGCTGCTGGCCCCAAGCCATACTGCTCAACCAGCTCATCCGGTTCACCAGAGGTGCCAAAAACATCCTGTACCCCGACAAACTCGGTCGGCGCTGGTGCAGTTTTAGACAGAGATTCGGCCACCGCTGCCCCCAGTCCACCCAGTACATTGTGGTCCTCTGCGGTCACAAAGCAGCCGGTCCGCTGTGACCACTCTTCCAACAGGGCATCATCGATCGGCTTGATCGTCGGCATATTGATCACTGCGGCTGAGATCCCCTCTTCCTGCAACAGTGCTGCGGCCTCCAGCGCACGGGAGACCTCGGCACCACAGGCGACGAGGGTCACATCCTCTCCCTCTCCGAGCACTTGCCCTTTACCGATCTCAAACGTGTGATCCGCTGCAAACAGCGCCGGTGCCGGGCTTCTTCCGGTACGCATATAGACCGGCCCGGGGTAGTTGAGGATCGCTTCCGTGGCCAACGCCATCTCAACGGAGTCTGCCGGTGAGATCACCACCATACCGGGGATGGCACGAAACATCGCCAGATCCTCCAGGCACTGGGCCGATGCGCCATCCGGTCCTACATCCAATCCAGGGTGGCTGGCAACCAGCTTCACATTGCGCTTGGCATAGGCGATCGACAATCTCGCCTGCTCGACCGCACGCAGCATGAACACCGCAAAGGTGGTGACAAATACCGGCTGCCCGGTTGCGGCAAATCCTCCCGCAGCAGCCACCATATTCTGCTCGGCAATACCGAACTGGTAGAAGCGCTCCGGGAATGCGGAACGGAAATGGTGTACCCCGGTCCCCCCGGCCACATCCGCATCAAAGACAACAAACTCCTCTCGCTCCCTGGCCAGTTTACAGAGTGCCTTGCCAAAGGCCTCACGCAGGGTATCTCCGCTGCTACCGATCAATTGTGGTGATTCCAAACTCATAGCATCTTATCCAGTGTGATGTTCAACTCTTCCAGTGCCAGCTGTAACTCCTGCTCTTTCAATTCAACACTGCCATGCCAGTTGGGGCTCCCCTCCATAAAACTCACCCCCTTGCCTTTTACGGTATGGGCAATGATCCCGGTCGGTTTACCCCCAGTACGCTTGGCCTCAAGAAAGGCATCCTCGATCTGCTGCAGATCGTGACCATCGATCTCGATCACATGCCAGCCAAAGGCACGCCACTTCTCCGCTACCGGCTCCAGCGCCATGATCTCGCTATTCAATGCATCACTCTGCAGCTTGTTGTAGTCGAGCACCATGCAGAGGTTATCGAGCTTGTGGTGTGCCGCCGCCATGAAGCACTCCCAGATCTCCCCCTCCTGCAACTCGCCATCGCCCAGCATGGCATAGACATGCTGCTCGCCACCCTGCCGCTTCAGCCCCAGCGCCATCCCCATCGCCACCGATGCCCCCTGTCCCAGTGAACCGCTACTGGTCTCCATCCAGGGCAGATCCACCACGGAGGGGTGCCCCTGAAGCGGCGAACCCAATTTTCTAAGAGAGTTCATCTCCTCAACAGGCAACATGCCATGTACCGCACCAATCGCATAGAGTGCGGGCACCGCATGCCCCTTGGAGAGAATAAAGCGGTCTCGTCCCTCCCATGCAGCATCCTCCGGATTGAAGTTCATTACCTTGCTGTAGAGCACCGACAGAATATCGATGGCCGACAGTACCCCTCCCGGGTGGCCGGATTTGGCATGGTAGATCGACATCAGCGACAGCGCGCGGATGTAGTCTCTGTTTTCCTTATCAAACTCACTCATAACATTTTTTCTTATTCAGATCCTTTCAATCTCTTTATTTTCCAATGACTACTGCGGCAGATCCCTAAACCACATCTCCGTGAAGCGGGTCTTCTCCTGCACGGCTATCATGAATTCATCCACATCCTGCTGCTGCAGCCCCGGCGTCAGGTACTGGATTTCATCCAGATTCTTGTATCCGATATGGGCATCAATCGTATTCAGCTGCCCACTCTCCAGCAGCTGATCGGCAATCGGAGTATCCGGTATCGGGTTGAATAGGTTGACGATGGCCCGATCAATATTGGAGTTCAAGATATATTCACGGGTCTTGTCCAGGTCACTCTTCTGATCCCCCGGATAGCCGACAATGAAGTAGGCCGCAACATTGAGCCCCACCCGCTTGATCAAGTCAATTTTCTCATCCACCACCGGAAGCTTGAGCGCCTTCTTCATCCGCTTCAGGGTCTCTGCCGAACCACTCTCCGGCGCAATCACAATCTCCCCCCATCCAGCACGCTTCATCAGCCTGAGCAGCTCTTCATCCAGCCGGTTGAGGCGGACCCCATTCAGGGTTGTACAGACAAGGTGCATCCCCTTTCTCTCCTGTAATCGGACAATCTCTTCCACCAGTGACTTGGCATAATCCATATCGAAGGTGAGATTGTCATCCAGAAAGGAGATCTGTCGCACCTCATGCTTGTGGTAGAGGGTATCGATGGTCTCGACAATATACTCCGAAGAGTGCGCCCTCACCTTCTTCCCCATCAGATTGGGGGCGGAGCAGAAGGTGCACTTATAGGGACAGCCTCGGGTAGCCATGATTGGCGCAGAGCGGTTCTTGTCCTTCAGGGTGTAGAGCCAATCCTTGTATCCATGGTGATAGTAGTCATCAATCCGCAATCCGCTATAGTCAACGATCCCGAAATCATCCAGGTTCTCTACAAAGTGGTCTGGATAACTGGCTTCAATCGATGACTTGTCCTCTGCAGAGAGGAACGCCTTGAGCTGCTCCTCTCCCTCCCCAAGGATACGGTGGTCTGCATTCGTTACCGAGGCAGCAGAGGGGCCGCCTACAATCACAGGGATGTCACTGAGCTGCTTGATCTGATCGATAAAACGGACCACATTGGCCACATTAAAGCCCCATGCAGCAACTCCAAGGAAGTCATACTCCCCAACCAGTGCAGCAATCTGCTGAGGATCAATGGTGGTATCGATCGCCATATCGATGATATCGCAATCCTCTTTCAATACATTCTTCAGATAGCCCAACCCGAGCGGAAAGACGCAGATGCTCTTCTCCTGCTGCACCATCCCCCTTGGCCATATGATTGCTATCTTCATCTCGGTTCTGTTTCGGTTGTTATCCTGTGGCTACTCGGATGGCTATTCTGAGGTCTTGGGCCTGACATCCACCTTGCCTGACCAGTCCCAGTCGATACAGCGCTGGCAGACCGGGAACGCCTGATAGTCATTGCTCAGATGGGCCGCCCTCAGTTGGTTCATTCTGGGGCCATTCCACGCCTCAACAATGGTCATATCCTGAATATTTCCGACCGCCAGCTCACCATCAATATTCTGACTGCAGGGGACCAGATCGCCATTCGACAACACCACCAGCCGGTGCCACAACTGTCGACACGGCACTCTTTTATCACTGTTCCTGGCGAGGATCTGGTTGGAGTTGGCCCCGATATCCCCCTCCCGGATCAACTGCGATCTGCCCAGATATTCAAACTGTGGGCTGATATGAAGATCATTCACCTGTGGTTGCCACTCTACCTTGAACTGCTCGATCTCCTCATCACTCTCCGTGGTTCTGACGTAGGTCAGCGCCACCCAAGGCTTGTCTGCTCCACTCTGCGCCCGTTTGCTCAGCAGATAACCGAGGTTGCTCTTCACCTTCTCATAGCTGTCGATACCACGAATCTCCCGGTAGCGCTCCCGATCAATCCCTTCAAACGAGACGTGGATCGAGTCAATTCCCGCCTCCACCAGTCGGTCGATCTCACGCCGCTTGATGGATGAGAGGTTGGTGGTGACACTGACCAGCGGGATGCCCGCCTGCTTGGCGTAGGCCATGTACTCGATGGTCTTGCGGTTCAGGAACGGCTCTCCAAAGAAGAAGAAATGAACGGCATAGACCCCAATCTCCCGACACTCGTCGATCGCCTTGTAGGCCATCACCTCGTCAATCTCCCTCACCTCCCGCTTCATATCGGGATGCAGACACATGCGACAGGTCTGGTTGCACTCGTTGGTCGGTTCAATATGGACCGTGGTCGGTACCCGCGTGTGGCTCTTCAGGTTATAGGCTGCCTGGGTGATCGCCAGATACTCCTCCCGGTTGCGCGGCACAAACGCCTTGACCTGGTTGATTTGGTCAACGGTCAGGAAGTCTGTAACCTTGAAATCAAGCATACTCAAGGAACCCTTGAACCTCTTCCAGACAGGAGGCGGCAATCTGCCCCTTGGCCACCTTGTTGGGCAGCGTCTCTTCAATGAAGCGCCTGATCGGTGCCTTCTCACACCACTCATTGTAGAGATCCATCATTCCGTTCTCTTCACAGAGGGTCCGGATCTTCTTGTAGTTGAGGACCAGAATGGGGCTACCGCACTTCAGGTAGCCCTGCAGCTGCGCCAACATCTTCTGGTGCCTGCTGAAGCCATCGGCATCAAACAGCCCGATCTCGGGCAGATCCTCATACACCCCCCCTTGCAGCCCCGGCATAAAGCCATCCTCGATATCTCCCCGATCGACATAGTACTTGTAGGCCCAGGTGTTGCGATAAGGGGCGTAGTGGAGCCACTGGATCACATAGGGTTTGGGGATCTTGTCGACCCATGCCATCGAGCGGGCATGCGCCTCCGGGGAGTCCCCAGGGAGCCCGATGATCATGTTGAGCCATGGGTTGATCCCCACCTTCTGCATCTCGCCAATGGCCCACTCGATGGTCTCCAGCTTCTCTGCCTTCTTCAACATCTGGAACACCTCCGGGTCACCCGACTCAATACCGATCGCCAACGTCTCCACCCGACAGATCTTCAACAGCTCCAGAAACTCCACATCCATCTGATCCGCACGGATATTGAAGATGTTGAGCTGATACGGGTAGCCTCTGCGGATGTACTCCTTGAGAAAGGATTTGGCATGTTCAAGATCATTGGTGAAGGCATCATCAATGATCGAGATGCGCTGTACCTTGGGGAAGTACTTTTCGATCGCATCAATCTCATACCAAAATGCCTTGTCCAGAGGCTGTGAGCGCCAGCGGTTGCCGCGCGCCTTGGTCGCTGCACAGAAGGTACAGTTGAACTTGCAGCCACGAGAGATGAACATCGGATAGTTGACCAGATTCTCCCGATTGTACATCTCGACAAAGTCGGGGAAGTGGAGGCGCTGTGCACGCGGAAACTCCATCACCCGCTCTTCACTGGCAAGAATCTCGGCAAAGTGGCCATCGGCCTCGCCAATGATGATCTTGGTCAGACGATCATCCTCCACCAGAAAGTCGGAATAACTGTAGGCGTGGGGGCCACCAATCCATACCGGGATCTTCAACTCCACCGCCAGATCGATCATCTCCTGTACGGTCGGGATGCTCCACTCCTGGGTCACCAGAGAGATGCAGAGGAGATCGGGCCACAAGGAGCGGACCGTCTCAAAGGCGACATCAATATCTTCTGGAGAGAAGTGGTTATCGATCAGCAGCGGTGTGTGTCCCGCCGACTTGATGTCTCTGGCCAACACCCCCAACCCGGTATGGGGAAGCTCACCAGTGGTTCCATCATTGATCCCATGCTTCCATAGCATTATGTTCATAGATGCTCCTTACACCTCACTGCGCTCGATCAGTTCACACATCTTGTCAAATTCTGCGGTAATTGTCTTGCAACTATCCCCGCCTCCCCAGACATTTCTCTGAAACTGTGTCGCCCACTCATACTGGTAGCCGATAAACTCTCCAGCCGATTCAAAGAACTGCTTTGAGCCACAGTAGTCCTCCTCGGAGACATAGACAAACGAAAGGTACTTCACCTCGGGGTTGAGTGCCGCAATGATCATCGGTCCATTATTGACCGACATATTGAGATAGGCCGCCTCATACAATGACATGCGGACAAAGATATTCATCGCAGCCTCATCAAACACCAGGAAGTCATCCACCGCATCAAAACAGGCATAGGCGTCGTTGATGAAGATGGGGACATAGCCTCGCCCCCGGATCTCTGCCGCAAAACACTTCCACGCTACCATGTCGCTATTGCGTTCCTTGTGGGTCTCACACTTGCGCAGGGTGATAACCACACACTTCTTGTCTGCTGCACCATGTCTGACCAACCAGGCACCCACCAATCTTCTCGATGCATCCAGCCCCGAGAGCGGCTGTCCAAAGCCACGCTCGGTCTTTAATGCAAAGTGGCTGTTAAGTTCAACCGGTCGCTCCACCTGATAGTGCTCTGGAAAAACATGGGTGACCGAATCGGCCAGATACTTCGCCTCCTCACGGGTACCACAGATGGTGATCCCTCTCGCCTCCGGCAACAGTGCAGTCGAAGGGGCAATGACATTGTGGAGGAACCACTGATTGCTCGCCTCCCCCCCTTTGGCCGTCTTACTCATTGCAGAGCGGGTAAAGTCCAGTACCGCCCCACTGGTCTGTGGAACAATGACGGGATGCAGCGTCTTCAACCCCTGCTCGACACGCACCGAGTTTGCATGGGCCAGTGAGGTGACAAACTCATAGTTGAGCGCATTGACACTGAGATCATAGAAGAAGTAGAGCATATTCTCTTCCGGCGCCCCCTCCTCTCCAACCGAGAAGTTGTTACCAATCCAGAAAATTTCCTCCATCCCGGCCTGATGCAGTGAATCGACAATATCCTTGCGAATCAATTCACGCTCCGTCACCACTACCACCTTGCGCTTCTTCTCATCCTCACCGATCTGGTCGATCTTTCTGATCTCGGGATTTGCAGCCGCATCCAAACGGTAGGAGTCATACAAGCACTCAACATCCAGCTGAGGATAGGCCTCCTGCAGCACACCGATCAGCTTGTATGAGGAGACCCCTGCGGGGGCAATGGCGAGTGATCCCATCTCACCCAACTCAGAAAGTGTCTTCAGCTCCTTACCCAACATCGATCTACTCCTTGCCAACCTATAACGCGACAAACCTTGCTGCACTCTGCTGCGAGAGTCGTTCAGCAATGGTCTTCGATTGTGCCCCCATCGGGATCAGACAGACCTCTCCCCGCTTCAGCTTCGCAGGGGATACTACCCGCTTTCCGCTGAAGCCCCGCTGCTGCTTGCTGGGGTTCTCATCCACAAAAGCGGCCACCTGATCCGGAATCAGGCTATTCACAAAGGCGGCCTCCATCGTTGTCCCCAGCACACTGACCAGCGGGATATCCTCGACAACGCTGCGTATGGCGTTTTCAAGATCGCCCAACGCCTCAATCACCTTCTCTCCTGAACCACCGGACAGGCGCGCTTCACCATACCCCCCCCTCTCTCTGGATGCGACCACCAAGAGATCCTTGGGGAACAGCTCCTCGCCAATAAAATGCACCGAGAAGCCATAACATTCGAGCAACTTCTCCAGCGAGGCGCTGCCAAAGTAGTAGAGCTGATCCCCCAGCAGCACCGAGCTGGGACGAATATCGGCATTGGGCACATGGATAAAGAGCTGTCCGTCGGACTTCAACAGCTGATCAATGCGCACAAACAACCCCTTTACCTCCTCGATATAGATCAGCGAGTGGGAGAGCACAATCAGATCATATTCCCCCTCCACGCCATCCAGATCCTGGACAAACTCAAACCCCTGTTCAGAAGGAAAACCACTGCGTGGCGCCACATCATATCCGGTCAGTCGACTTGCTTCGGTCTTCTGTTTCAGCGCACTCAACAGCTTCCCATCAAAACAACCGATATCGAGGATAGCCGCCTGTGGAGGGAGCGGGGCCATGGATTGAAGCAGCAGACCGGCCTGTACCTCGGCTGCATCCCTCAATGCCCCCTGCTGATCACGCACCTGATGATCTTCCTGGTGAGCCGCATACTCATCGGTGGTGAACTGGGAGATCAGCCCCTCCACCTCCCAGCGGTCGACACGGTAGATCACCCCGCAATGGGCGCAGGCACAGACCATATTGGGGGTTGCCTCCGAGGTAACCTGCTCGGAGAAGTCGAGATGGCGAAAAGTGGAGTAGTCCAATGCATAGAGCGCTCCATTCTCAAACTGGCACACCGGACAGCGTGTAGCACGCGTCATGTTATGTATCGATGACATCACTCTGCTCCATAAGTCGCCTGTTCGGATGGATCACCGTCATAACTTGTCAGGCACCACCCGGATGCCTCGAAATCTTCTGGAGATGACTACAAAGGAGAAGAAGATGCGGTTGGCAACCTCCTTGGGGTAAATCACGATATTCCATAGATAACGCAAGAAGCTGACGGTGATATAGCTTGCCTTGGCCACCAGCAGAGAGCCACCCACCTCCGTCGATTGCAGCGCATTGCGCAGGTAGCTGACATACCCCTTTTCACGGTGAAGGTTCAGCCCGCGGTTCATCCACTTGTGGCGATAGTAGGCGTTGTGTGAATAGTCACGAAGCTTCGCCAGGCTGCCGCTCTCCTCCACAACCGCCCCCATGTACTCCCTAAACACACGGGGGGTGAAGAGGCGCAGAAACTCGCGAATCTCGCGGGGAGAGGGGATACAGACCAGCAGCATCAACAGCACCATGGTGAAGACATTCCCCGGTCTGTACTTCTCCAGAGGAGGATAGTGTTTGCCTACCACCTCACAGTTGAGCCCCTCAATCACAAACCATTCGCGAAAGGAGAGGCTCTGTTTCCAGTCGGTTGAGACCACCTGGGGGTTCACCAGATGCTTCTTGTCGATATCATAGTAGGTGGTTCGCCACACCTTGTCCCCAAAGGTGGTGTCATAGAGCAGCGGCGTACGGGTAATATCAAGAAAATCGGCCGTCGCATCCATCACCTCATGGAGGCGAAGATGGAGGTCCTCATGGCGCACCACCTTGTAACGCTCCAGCGGAATGCGGGTGGTGGCATCGAGCCCGTCCCAGATCTCGCGGGCAATCACCCGATAGGCGCGCTTGCGATGGATGATATAGTCGGAGATCCTGAGTTTGGTCAGATCCGGCTTGAAGACACTGTTCTCCACCCGGCGCTCCACATTGGCACGCGGATCACGCACCATCGAAATCAGCTTGGCATCGGGAAAATCATCGGTCAGGTAGCGGTCAACATAGACTGGATGGTGGATATGGTAGATCAGTACCCGCTTGGCTTGAATATCCTCACCACGGGCAGCGGCATAGGCGTAGTGGAGCCCCATCACCAGATTTCTGGAGCTGATCGGCTTGTCATCGACCGCTGCCAGCATCCGCTCCCGAAACTGCACCTCATCAATGGAGAGCCACTCATCCTGATTCTCTCCCAGCTGATCCAGGGTCTCACTCCCCGGCATGATACGGGTGTCGAGGATGGAGGGGTGGTTGTAGAGCAGCGCATCGATGACCGCATCCCAGCTGCCACACTTCCCTTCCTCAACCCATTGATGCCAATGGGGATAGAGGTACATCAGCGGATAGCCGGGGATCATCAGGATCTCCGGATGACCATCGAGAAAGGCTTGATATACCTTGCTTCCACTTCCTAACCCACTGGTCAGGGCAACCATTTGCAACCCGAAGGCATGGGCAATATCTTCTGTCTCTAACAGCCTATCCATTTATTATTCTCTGTATCTGTTCAGCTCACCCCTGAAATCCGCCATATCTGCGTTCAAAAATGGTCCTGTATACGCATACACTCACATTTTTTGCCTTGATCTGACGGATTTCAGGGGCAATCTGAATCAGATACAAGTGTTTGTGAATAGTTAGTGCCTGACCGAAAAACCAATTAATCTT
>CAYFOU010000070.1:0-12815 GCA_964344805.1 uncultured Piscirickettsiaceae bacterium
GAGTCTGCCTTTTCTCTACTTGATTTGCGAGTGGTTTGCAGGATTTAGGTGATATATATAGGCTACATGATCTATCTGTAGTGTTTGAAACAGGTTGCCAATCGACAGAATTTACCCCTGCTCATTATCCATTTGTGACATTTTGGCACCTTCCCCTTACAGCCTTACAAAAGCCGTTCAAACCACAAAACAGGGCAAAGATCCCATAAAACCACCCCAAACCAGCATCGTAACCCCGCTTTTTACACCTGCTTCCCATAAAAATACCCATACCATGAAAAGGGGAGATTTGTCTGTATCGAATTGTATAGCCAGAGTAAAATAGAAACCTATAAAAAATCTAATGTACCTCACAGAGGAAATACCATCATGGGCAACTATTTTTCGGGGATTTTTGCACGTTCTCCTATTAATCCGTTACAACAGCACATGGCCAAGGTGCAGGCCTGCATATCCGAGCTGGAGGCACTGTTTGAGGCCACCATTGAAGGGGATTATGATGCGGTTGAAGCGACCCAACAGCGTATCTCCATACTGGAAAAGGAGGCGGATGCGTTGAAGAAGGAGCTGCGCCTGCACCTGCCAACAGGGATGTTCCTGCCCGTAGCACGCGGAGACATTCTCAATGTGCTAACCATGCAGGATCGCATTGCCAACCGCTCCAAGGACATTGCCGGAATCGTATTCGGGCGCAAAATGAAGATTCCTGCAGCCATGTCAGACCCCTTTCTCAAATTGGTTAGCCGTAGTGTTGATGCCTCTGCACAGGCACAGGTCGCCATCAATGAGCTGGACGAACTGGTAGAGACCGGCTTTCGCGGTGGCGAAGTCATACTGGTGGAGAAGATGCTGACCAAGCTGGACGAAATCGAATCAGATACCGATGAGCTGCAACGAGAAGTACGAGGCATTCTCTTCGGAATAGAGTCGGAACTGCCTCCGGTTGAGGTGATGTTCCTCTACCAGTTGATCGACTGGGCAGGAGATCTGGCAGACCTGGCCCAGCGGGTTGGCAGTCGTCTGCAACTGATGTTGGCACGATAACGGGGGAGAAATAGCAATGGTAATGGACTACGGGAACACCTATCTGATTCTGGTTATCCTCTTTGGCCTCTTTATGGCCTGGGGTATTGGCGCCAATGATGTCGCCAACGCGATGGGCACCTCAGTCGGTTCCCGCGCACTAACGCTGAAACAGGCGGTTGTAGTAGCCGCAGTATTTGAATTCATGGGGGCCTATCTGGCTGGTGGCGAGGTTACCAAGACGATTCGCAAGGGGATCATTGATGCCAATCTGTTATCGACAATGCCCAACGGAGCCGAAATATTGATCTTCGGTATGCTGGCGGCGCTACTTGCAGCAGCCATCTGGCTGCTGATCGCCTCCTACTTCGGTTGGCCGGTCTCCACCACCCACTCCATCGTTGGTGCCATTGTCGGCTTTGCCGCCGTTGGTATCGGTGTTGAGGCGGTCAAGTGGTCCAAGGTGGGCTCCATCGTAATGAGCTGGTTTGGCGCCCCGATGCTGGCCGCTCTGATCTCCTTCATCATCTTCCGTTCGGTACAGAAGTTAATCCTTGATACCGACCGCCCCTTCGAGAATGCCAAGCGCTACGTGCCGCTCTACATCTTTCTCGCCGGTTTTGTCATCTCACTGGTGACCCTGTTCAAGGGGTTGAAGCATGTGGGGCTCGACTTCGATGCGGTCACCAACGTACAGCTGGCGATGCTGGTTGGGGTCATCATCATGATGATCGGCGTCTACTTCATCCGCAAGATCGAGGTGGATGAGGATGCCGACAAGGACTTCCACTACGCCAATGTGGAGAAGGTGTTTGCGGTATTGATGGTGGTCACCGCATCGGCAATGGCCTTTGCACACGGCTCCAACGATGTGGCCAATGCCGTTGGTCCGATCGCCGCAGTGGTTAGCGTGGTCAATAACGGCGGTATCATTGCCGCAAAATCGGTGATGCCGAGCTGGATCCTGCTACTGGGTGGTATCGGTATTGTGATCGGTCTGCTCACCTACGGGGCCCGGGTGATGGCCACCATCGGTCAGAAGATTACCGAACTGACCCCAAGCCGTGGCTTTGCTGCTGAGCTTTCAGCCGCTTCTACCGTGGTTATTGCATCTGGTACCGGTCTGCCGGTCTCCACCACACAGACCTTGGTCGGTGCTGTATTGGGTGTCGGTTTTGCCCGCGGTATCGCTGCACTCGATATGCGGGTGATTCGCACCATCTTCATGTCCTGGGTGGTGACCCTCCCAGCCGGTGCACTGTTGGCTATTCTGTTCTTCTTCTTCCTCAAGGGGGTTTTCCTGTAGGACAAAGAAAAGGGGCATCCCTCACCGGGATGCCCCAAAACCACAACCAATTTACAGTGCTGCTCACTCCTTTTACTGAATACTGGCAAGCGCCTTTTTGACCACCTTGGCGGGTAGAGGGATGTAACCATCCTTGACTACGGTCTGCTGCCCGGTCTTGGAGAGCACCAGCTTGATGAACTCACTCACCATGGGATCCAGCGGCTTGTTGGGTGCCTTGTTGATGTAGACATAGAGGAAGCGGGAGAGCGGATACTTCCCCTTCATTGCATTCTCATTGGTCGCCTCAACAAACTTTCCACCCGGCTTCTTGGTCAGAGGAATCAACTTCACGCCAGAGGTCTTGTAGCCAATACCAGAGTAACCGATACCATTGATAGAGGCCGATACAGACTGCACCACCGAGGCTGAACCTGGCTGCTCATTTACATTGTTCTTGAAGTCACCCTTGCAGGTGGCCTTCTTCTTGAAATAACCGTAGGTACCGGATACCGAGTTACGACCATAGAGCTGAACGTTACGATCCGCCCACTCACCGCTCAGACCCACCTGGCCCCACTTGGTCACATCTCCCTTGTGACCACACTTGCGGGTGGAAGAGAAGATGGCATCCAGCTGAGGGATGGAGAGCCCCTTGATCGGGTTGTCCTTGTGCGCATATACCGCCAGTGCATCGATTGCCACCGGAACCGCAGTCGCCTTGTAACCATGCCGCTTCTCGAATGCATCAGACTCCTTGTTCTTCATCTTGCGACTCATCGGACCAACGTTTGAAGTCCCCTCGGTCAATGCAGGTGGTGCAGTGGAAGAACCGGCAGCCTGGATCTGGATGTTCACATTGGGGTACACCCGCTTGAAATCCTCAGCCCACAGGGTCATCAGGTTCGCCAGGGTATCGGAACCTACGCTGGAGAGGTTACCGGAGATACCGCTTACCTTGTTGTAATCAGGAAGGGCTGGATCGATCTGGGCAGCAGCGCCAGCCAGACCAGGCATTACAAAAGCAGCAGAGGTGCTGATTGCTGCAACAAGCTTGGTTACTTTCATTCAATGATTCCTCAAACAGTAGTATTTAAACAGCCTGAATTTCAGACGTAAGAGAGTCTCACATCGCCAGTTGACGATTTTATGAATGAAATATGAAAGTTTTATTACAGATACGAAAGCGTCTGCTCTCCACCATCCTCCAGAATACGAACCACCCGCTCTCGCCACATCGACTGAAAGCGTTGACGAACCTCTTCACCACCCTCCCCCTGCATCACCTGCTGCATCAATGCATTCATTTCCGGATCTGGGGGAATCGTTGAAGGATCATAGGCCACGGTAACAGAGGCTCCATTGCTGACACAGTGGAAGTGGAAGCCACTACCCTCCCCCCCAAATTTCATCAGACCATTACGCGCAAACTGCCCCCCCAATCCCTTAAAACCATTCTCTGCTGCGGCACCGGTCAACAGGGTAAAGACCTGACTGATCGGTCCATTTACCCCTTGATCGACCATCCCGGGCAGCGTCACCTCAACGCCTCCCCGTTGCGGAGTATCCTCTCCATAGAGTCGATCCAGCGCTCGAATGGCCATCAGAAAGGCGCCCGCCACCGTTGGGCAGGCGTGCCCGGAGAGCTTCACCACATCTTCAAAGGTATAGTGAAAAAGACCATCCCCAGCCCCGAGAAATTGGGCCAGCGGATCAAAGACGGTAATGGAGGGGGAAGAAGGGAAAGGAAGGGACATCAATAAACTCCTGAAATGCTCGGTTCAATTGCTCCGAAAAAGTACTTGATTCAGCCCCCAATGTAGATGGCTCAGATCAAAAGATCACTCACGCTCTATTCTGCCCGCTGTGGGGGAAAGGTGATGGAGAAGGTACTCCCTACCCCTTGCTGACTCTGCACTGTAAACTCCGCCCCATGGTGGTTGACCACATGACGCACAATGGCCAGCCCCAGTCCGGTCCCCCCCTTCTCACGCGAACGACCAGCATCCACTCGATAGAAGCGCTCCGTCAAACGGGGTAGATGCTCTGCAGGAATACCGATCCCGCTATCCTCCACCCGGAACCGTGGCCCCTCCTCCACCATTTTCCAGGAGATATGAATCTCTCCATCATGCGGGGTGTATTTCACTGCATTGAAAATCAGGTTGGAGAAGGCGGCGTAGAGCTCACTCTCCTCTCCATTCAATTTCAGATTTCGCTCTGCATTGAGGTGAATATCACGCTCTCCCCCATTCTGCTGGAGCGAAAGCTCACGCGCCTCATCCGCAATGGTGACCAACAGGGTGGGGACATCCACTACCTCACGTCGAGGAGCCTGTTCCGGGTTCTCCACCCTGGAGAGAAAGAGCATGTCATCCACAATGCGAATCATCCGTCCCGTCTGCTTCTGCATCTTCTGCAGTGGACGCTTCCAGCGACTCAGCTCTCCCTCTGCCACCTCCTCCATATTTTCCAGATAGCCTTGCAACACGGTAAGCGGGCTACGAAGCTCATGGGAGGTGTTGGCAACAAAGTCACGTCGCATCGCATTGACCCGGTGGGTCTCGGTCACATCCAGCACCACCATCAGATACTGTTTCTTGCCAAACCGAACCAGTCGCACCGAGAGGAACTGTCCCGGGGTTACCGGAGAGAGCAGTTCAATCGACTCCTCGAAGTTGCCCACATTCAGATAACGGACAAATTCAGGTTGGCGTAGAAAATTGTCCACCCGCTGCCCCACATCCCGTTTCGGATGGAAGCCGAGCATGGAGATACTGGCCTCATTGATCCACTCAATCTCATAGCTGTTATTGAGTACTACTGCTGCATCCGGCATCGCACTGGTGGTTGCACGGAATTGCTTGAGCACCGAGGCGAGGCGCTTCTTGCGGCGCTTCTCCTTCTGCTTGATCAGGTAGTACTGGCGGAAGATCTCCCCCCAGATTCCAGGCGCATCGGGCGGCTCTTTCTTGGCCCCGCTTCGGAGCCAGTCATCCAGACGGTAGAGGTTGTAGATCATCCATCCCATATAGATCAACAGTCCGCTCAACAGGGCCGCCGAGACATGACCGATCATCACCCCAAACAGCCAGAACAGAAAGAGCATCACCAGCGATCTGGTAATCTCACTCTTCCAGGGGCGTGTCAGTGTGATCAATGGATCATTCCGGGGTGAAGCGGTATCCCATACCACGAACCGTCTGAATCATCTTGTGGTGCCCGGTGGGCTCCAGCGCCTTGCGCAGGCGACGGATATGGACATCCACCGTACGCTCCTCTACAAACACATGATTCCCCCATACGTTATCCAGTACCTGCCCACGACTATAGACCCGATCCGGGTTCTCCATGAAAAAGCGTAGCATCTTGAATTCGGTGGGGCCAAGTTCAACCACCACTCCATTGGCGGTTACCCGGTGGCTGCTGCGGTCCAGCTCCAACCCCTGAAAGGCGAGTGAACTACCGGAGTGTGAGGGGGAAGCGCGACGCAATAGCGCATTGACCCTGGAGAGCAGCTCCTTGATCGAGAAAGGCTTGACCACATAATCATCCGCCCCCTGATCCAGTCCACGAATACGGTCCTCCTCGTGGCCACGTGCCGTCAACATGATCACCGGGGTCTCCTGTCGGCTCTCGTCACGACGAATCTTGCGTAGCAGCTCAATGCCACTGACATCGGGCAGCATCCAGTCCAGCAGCACCAGATCTACAGCATTGCTGTTCAGCTGGTTCCAGGCCGCCTTGGTATCCTCCGCCTCCAATACCGTAGCCCCTTTCGATTCCAGGGCGAAGGCGACCATCTCGCGAATATCGGCCTCATCCTCAACGACCAGAATGGTGGTAGATTCAAGCATGGTGATAAACGTACCGACTCAGACCTTTTCCAGCTCGCTCATCGCCTGGTCGAGGGTGACATGGCGCAGATCACGCCCGTGGACCATGTAGATCACATACTCACCAATATTCTTGGCGTGATCACCAATACGCTCCAGCGCACGTGCAGCCCAGATCATGTTCATCACTGCGGTGATCTTGCGGGGGTCCTCCATCATGAAGGTGGCCAATTGACGCATCAGCGAGTCATACTCCTTGTCGACCTTCTTGTCCTGCTTCATCGCCTCAATGGCCGCATCGACATCCATACGGGCAAAGGCATCCAGTGAGTCATGCAGCATCCGCTTCACCAGGTCACTCAGATGCTCGATACCGACCGGCGGTTCATCATTACCAAATCCCCCCTTCTTGGCGAGACTCCTGGCCATCTTCGCCACCTTCTCCGCCTCATCTCCAATCCGCTCCAGATCGGTAATGGTCTTGATCACCGAGATGATCAACCGCAAATCAAACGCAGTGGGCTGACGGCGGGCGATGATCTGGGAACACTCCTCATCAATCTCCACCTCCATCGAGTTGACCTTGTAGTCGGAGTGGATCACCGCCTCGGCCTGTTCACTGTTGCGATCAAAGAAGGCCTTGCAGGCGAGATCCATCTGCTGCTCCACCAGTCCACCCATCGCCATCACTCGACTGCGAACATCCTCCATCTCCTCGTTGAACTGCTGGGAGATGTGCTTGCCAATATTGTTGGTATCCATAATTCAGGCTCCTCGACTAACCGTAGCGTCCAGTGATGTAATCTTCCGTCTGCTTCTCGGAAGGATTGGTAAAGATGGTATTGGTCTCATCGAACTCCACCATCTCTCCCAGATACATGAAGGCAGTATAGTCGGATACACGCGCCGCCTGCTGCATGTTGTGGGTGACGATAATGATGGTGTAGTCCCTCTTCAATTCGTGGATCAGCTCCTCGATCTTCAGGGTGGAGATCGGATCGAGCGCAGAGGCGGGCTCATCCAGCAGCAGTACCTCAGGCTCCACCGCAATGGCGCGAGCGATCACCAGACGCTGCTGCTGACCACCGGACATGCCCAGTGCATTGTCATCCAGTCGGTTCTTCACCTCATCCCACAGAGCAGCCCCCTTCAGCGCCCACTCCACCTTCTCATCCAGCACACGGCGACTGTTGATCCCCTGCAGACGCAGGCCGTAGGCGACATTCTCGTAGATGCTCTTGGGGAATGGATTGGGCTTCTGGAACACCATACCCACACGGCGACGCAGATCGGTGACATTCATGTCCGGTGCATTGATATCCTCACCATCGAGCAGGATATCACCCTGAATACGCACTCCATCAACCAGATCATTCATCCGGTTAAAGCAGCGCAACAGAGTCGATTTACCGCAACCACTGGGGCCGATAAAGGCGGTTACCTCATTCTTGCCGACATCAAAGCTGACCTTCTTCAGCGCCTGACTCTCTCCATAGTAGAGATCGAGGTCTCGGACTTGAACTACTGCTTTATTACTCTTGTTTTCCATTAGAGGTCTCTATCAATGATTTCAAAAGTATTGGAAGTTCTGATCTACGGCCTTCTGTGGGCAAGGATGTCCACAGCAGAGCGATACAGGGAGGTGTTCAAGCGTGCCGTAGACAGGAGTGCCAATACTTTCGAGACGGTTCATAACTATAAAATTGGTGTTAGTGATCCAGAGCGCGATACTTCTCACGCAGACGGTTACGAATACGGATCGCGGTCAGGTTGAGGGAGACAATCACCACCACCAGCAGGAATGAGGTGGCGTAGACCAGCGGGCGGGCCGCTTCCACATTGGGGCTCTGGAAGCCAACATCATAGATGTGGAAACCGAGGTGCATGAACTTGCGCTCCAGATGGAGGAACGGCAGATTGCCATCCAGTGGCAGGGTTGGGGCCAACTTGACCACACCGACCAACATCAGTGGGGCCACCTCCCCCGCCGCACGGGCTACGGCCAGAATCAGTCCGGTCATGATCGCGGGGCTCGCCATCGGGATCACAATCTTCCACAAGGTCTCCAGCTTGGTGGCCCCCAACGCCAGACTCCCCTCACGCACGGCACGGGGGATGCGGGCCAACCCCTCTTCTGTGGAGACGATCACCACTGGCAGGGTGAGTATCGCCAGCGTCAGTGAAGACCAGAGGATACCGGGGGTACCGAAGGTGGGTGCCGGTGCCGCCTCGGGATAGAAGAGGCGATCGATATTGCCACCGAGGAAGTAGACAAAGAAGCCGAGACCGAACACGCCATAGACAATCGAGGGGACACCGGCGAGGTTGTTAACCGCAATACGGATCAGACGGATCACCGGTCCCTGATGGGCGTACTCACGCAGATAGACGGCGGCGATCACGCCAAATGGGGTGACAAAGACCGACATGATCAGCACCAGCATGACGGTACCGAAGATTGCCGGGAAGATGCCCCCTTCGGTGTTGGCTTCGCGTGGCTCGTCACTGGTGAACTCCCACAGCTTCTCGAAGTAGAAGCCAATCTTGCCCAGCGTCGACATCTGGTTGGGGCGATAGCCGCGCACCACCTTGGAGAGTTCAATATTGATGACCCGATCGTCCCCCATCCGCATATCGATGCTGTCACGGGCTACCGCACTGTAGAGTTCACTCAGGCGGGACTCATACCCCTTGTACGCCTGCTGCAGTTCTGCGCGACGACGGTCCAGCTTGGCCAGGTTCTCTGGCGTTGCTTCCCCATCAATCTTGTAGCGACGCTGTTTCAGACGCAGTCGCTCGATCTCGTAGTTGATCGCACCAATGTCGCCTTTTTGAATCTCTTCGATCTCCTCCTGGATCTCGATCACCCGGTGGAGACGCTGCTGCACCGCATCCCAGAGCTGCTCCTGACCAGTAATGGGCAATGCATTCTCCTCCTCCTTCACGGCAGTGAGGAAGCCATAGAAGTTACCCCACTCGTGACGCTCCAGCACCACCAGATCCTGTGGATAGGTCGGTGCTTCCAGAATCCCCACTTCCAGAATCTGGCGGAAATCACCGCCCAGCTGGTCACGGTTACCGGTCTTCATCAGGTAACGCGTCACCTCATTGATTTCAGCATCCAGCTCGACCCCAGCAGAGCGCAGTCGACTTGCAGGAATAATCTCTTCATCACGGATCTCACCGATGATGCGCTGTACCTGATTCCCCTCCTGATACTCCATCTGCGCCACTTCGGCAGGCCAGAAGTGGACCAGTCCACGCGCTGCAATCAGCAGCAACAGGCCCACTACAGCAACCAGGCTGATCGCCAAGGCTCCGGCGTTGAGCCAGATCATCGGGTTACCACTCTTAATCCACTGTCTCATTTTTCGAAATCCTTTTACAGTGAGCTGTACTTCTTGCGCAGGCGCTGGCGAACCACCTCGGCTGCGGTATTGAAGAAGAAGGTAAAGATAAAGAGCACCAGTGCGGCAAGGAAGAGCACGCGGTAGTGGGAGCTGTCCACCTCCGACTCCGGCATCTCCACCGCAATGTTGGCGGAGAGGGTACGCATCCCTTCGAAGATGCTGAAGTCGAGTACCGGGGTGTTTCCGGTCGCCATCAGCACAATCATGGTCTCACCGACGGCACGACCGAAGCCCATCATCACCGCCGAGAAGATCGCCGGACTGGCGGTGGGCAGCACCACTCGCACCAGCGTCTGCCAGCGTGAGGCACCGAGTGCCAGAGAGCCACGAATCAGATGCTGTGGCACGCTGAAGATCGCATCCTCGGCAATCGAGAAGATGGTGGGGATCACTGCAAAGCCCATCGCAAAACCAACCACCATCGCATTACGCTGGGGGTAACGGATGCCAAACTCCCGGTCCATCCAGCGCTGCATATTGCCATCGAAGAAGGCATTCTCCATTGGTGCGCTGAGGGCAATCGAGATCCAGCCAAAGATGATCACCACTGGAATCAGGATCATCGCCTCCCACCCCTGAATCCGGTTCTTGTGACGGGTAGGCAGTTTGTAGAGCAGGTAGGCGGTCACCAGAAAGGCGAGCGGCATGATCATCAGCATGCTGAAGACGCCGGGCAGATGGCTCTCGAGGAACGGTGCCAGCCAGAGTCCTGCAAGGAAGCCGAGAATCACCGTCGGAAGCGCCTCCATGATCTCAATGGTAGGCTTCACCATGGTTCTCATTTTGGGTGCCATGAACTGGGCGGTAAAGATCGCCCCCATGATCGCCAGCGGCATCGCAAACAACATCGCATAGAAGGCGGCCTTCAGGGTGCCAAAGCTCAATGGCACCAGACTAAACTTGGGCTCAAAGTCGTTGGTGGCCGCAGAGGATTGCCAGATGTAGTCCGGCTCCGGGTACCCTTCGTACCAGATCTCTCCCCACAGCGCATCCCAGGAGATCTCCGGGTGCTCGTTCTTGATGCGGAAGAGGTGGAAACGGCCCATAGTGTCTTCCGCCAGCAGGGTATCCCCACGCGGAGAGAGGGCCAGTTTGACAATCGGCAGATCGGTGACCGGCTGCTCCAGCAGGGTGCGCTCTGCAGTGGTGTAGAAGAAGCCGACCTGTCCATTCTCGGTTGCTGCGATAATCCCCTTGCGGCGCTGCTCGCCGACCATGGTGGAGATCGCTGCCGCCTTGTCGAATTGGAAGCTGCGCACCCGCTGCATGTGGTACTCATTGTTCTCGTCACGCACCGGGAACCACTGCGCGATGACGCCATCACTACTACCGATCAATACCGAGCTGTTACCAAGCAGGAACTGGAAGTGGGTGACCCGGTTGCCCTCTCCGGCAACCTGCTTAATCTCCTCAGTCAGCTTCAGCTCACCCTCCTCAATGGTGTAGTAGCGCAGACGGTGGTCTTCGGTCATCGCCAGTATGTGACGCAGATCCGGGGTCATCAGCAGGCCGGTATGGCGGATATCTTCCGTGATGGTCTGCTGATCCTCCTCTTCCATCGAAAGGCCATCCCCCATCATCGACTCCGTCACCTCCCAGCGCTTGAAGAGGATACGACCATCTTCGGTACGGGCCGTCACTCCGGCGCGCTCTTCATCAAAGATAAAGGCGAGCTGCTGGATCGGTGCCCCCTGCTGATCGAGATCGAGCAGCTCCTCTCCGAATGGGTAGGTCATCTGAGGGGTCAGAGTACGCTTGTCATTGGGGTAACTGACCCGGTAGTCATGTTTCGCCACCAGCATCTGCCCGCTTGAGGTACCGATCGCCACCAGTTGCTGTGCGGGATAGAGCTGCCCGATGGTGGTGATTTCCACTCCATCCGGTAGCGGCAGCTGGAAGCTATCCACCGTGTCACCACCATTGGTCTTGAAGTAGACCACGCTGCCATCTTCCTGGTAGCGCACTCCCATCGCCCCCTGCTCTTCCAGATCGAGCAGCAGCGTCTTCAGTTCGGGGTTGACCGTGGTGTAGGAGACCTCACGATGGATCTCGGCTGATTGAAAAATCGGCAAGACCACCGCCAGCAGGTAGAAGAAGATCAGACAAATCGCCGCAATCACACTGATTCCGCCGATACCCACCCAGAAACGGGCAGAAACATCCTTGAAGTTGCGCCAGCGCCACAGCTTCTCGTTAAATGTGGTTACGGATGGTTCCATACCTCAAACCTCGAGAGGTCGACCTCTCAGTCAGTCAAAATTGCGGGTATGGTATCGGCGAAATATTACAGTTTTGTGAAATGGCGTAAAAAAACGCTATTCAGACTCCGTCGTTGCCGTGCCGTTCCAGATCCGGAACAGACGAATCAGCAGCAGGCTAATCGGTGTTGCATGCATAAACAGGTCAAAAATATCGATCGGTTTATGGAGCGTTCCTTCCATCAACATTCGGATCTTCTCTACCAAATGGGGTTCAGGAAAGGGAGGGAGAATCGCCGGCATCAACGCCAGCATGATGCTGAGAAAGGCAAATTGGGGGAGTGAAATACGGTCAATCCAATTCAACATCACAGCACCACAGGTGGAGAGACCGTAATCAGCAGGCAGTGCTTAAGAGAGGATCTGCCGTAGCGTTGCACCCCAGGTCTGAGGGTTGAACGGCTTCTGCACCCATCCAGTTGCTTTCAGGATCACTGCACGCTGCTTCACATCGATATCATGATCACTGGTAATACAGAGTACCGGCATTTCACGGGTCTCCGGGTTCTGGCGGATGCGTTCCAGCAGTTCCAGACCATACAACCCAGGCATATTGAGGTCAGTAATCACCAGATCCGGGCGAAAACTGAGTACATCATTCCACCCCTCTTCACCGTTGGCAGCCGTTTCGACAACATATCCCAACTGCTCCAGATCCTTTTTGATCATCATCCGG
The DNA here is from genome assembly GCA_964344805.1 of uncultured Piscirickettsiaceae bacterium. GTDB lineage: Bacteria > Pseudomonadota > Gammaproteobacteria > Thiopontia. The sequence goes on from CAYFOU010000070.1 coordinate 12,489, forward strand.
ATCAGTGCTTCATCATCAACAACCAGTATCTTCTTTTTCATCGTTCCGTTGCTATCTCATCCAGATCCAGCCAAACCACATTTGGTTCCCACATGCCCCCCGTAGCACACCTGCACTTTCTTACGAATGCGTAACATTATATAACTACTCACGGCACCTGTGCACCACGTTTATATCGGCCGCTTTTCCCTCTTTTCAACCGAATTTATACCATGTAGTATCAAATTCGGCCTTGCAAGCACAGCGATTCAGGAGAAAACCTATAAAAACACTTAGCCCGCATATTTCATAGTTCATTCTCAAACCCTCAATTTTCCGGCGCGTGCT
>CAYFOU010000071.1:0-9377 GCA_964344805.1 uncultured Piscirickettsiaceae bacterium
CGATAACTCTTCTAGGCTATAAAGGATCTAATATATTCGAAAAGTACTCTTCAAAAAAGTCATATTCACCATAAAACCCCCGATAACGTCCCTGATTATCACAAAAAGTATCGGCCCATTCCCAACATTACCTTACACTTTTCTTTAAATATAAAAAAAGGCGCTCCACCAACCTGTGGAGCGCCTTTTCAGGGTCAATGGATAGAAGAAGGGATCAGACCAGCTGCAACCCTAGAATTCCCTCCATCTTCTCAGCAGTTTCGGACTTTCCGGTACGGCTATCACCGACCAGCGCAACCGTGATACTCACCTCATCACGCTGCTTGCTTCCACTACCGCGCTTCTCCAACGCAATCTCCTTGATCAGGTCGATAATATCTTCAGCCAGGCGCTCTGGTGCCAGCTGTTCCACTTCATCACGATCATGGTATCCACAACGGGTCAGATCATCATCACTGTTCTCACTGTAGACGCCCGCCATCAACTGGCTAAAGGCCACCCCGAGACGCAGCTCCTTACGCTCGACCAGCACCTTGGCTGCAGTAATGAAGCGGGACTCATTCTCAGAGTACTGCTCCAGCAAGTCAGGGTGCAGCACCTCTCCCTTCTCATCCTTCAACGCGGGGAATGGATTGGCCCAGTAGCTGCTCTCCTTGGCACCACGGTGGGTGTGGGTGCTCCCAGCCGCAACACGTTCTCCGAGACGGAAGTGGTCAATCGCCTCTTCCACACTCATATTGGTATCGATGGCAGAGACACCCTGCTCCACCAGATCAAAGTTATTCATATAGAGCAGCACGTCGAGGGGGTCACCATTCATCACCTCGATATCTTCCGATACCGGGACAATCTGACGCGCATTGGAACCGGTCTCCTTGTTATAGCCTACCTCTCGACCCAGCATCTGCATCTTGGCCTGCTCGCTGAAGCCATCCAGACAGGCAAAGGCACCGGTCTCGGTACCATAGAAGATCGGGCGCACTACACCATCTTTTCCGGTCTGCAGGGTGGTACGCCCCATATCATCCGCCTTGATCAACATCTCGGCAATATAGGGGCCCTCAGTCTTATCGAAACGGACCACATAACGGGTGCAGCCACAATGCAGCGGCAGCTCTCCATTACGGGTTGCCAATACATTATGGAGGGTAAGAATCGGCTTCTTGGAATAGCCGAAGTATTTCAGCTCATCACGATTGGGGACCAGACCGACCAGCATCTGCGCCTTCTCATCCCAGAAGTAGCCAAGGTCATTGGGATCTGCGTTGGGATCACCGAAGATAAAGACACCATCCGGGCGGCGATTGTTCTTGATATCCTCCACGCTGGCAAAGGGGAAGAGGTTAAGCAGCCCTGGCTCCATCTCCACCGTACCGCGAGACTTGTGCAGATAGGCCACGATCAACCATGCACCCACCTGCAGAGGTACAGAGACCCACTCATCCGGATCAAATTTCTCCATATTGAGAGGGTTGTGGTCCAACTCATAGAAGGGCTCTGCACGCTTGTTCGACGGAGTCGAATAGTCCACACCAGTACGGATATCAGCCGCAATGGTCAACGGAACATGAGATAGCACCACATAATCCGAGGGCAAATTGAAGTAGTGGCCGGAAATCTCACCTGCAGTGACATTGGGAGAGGCATCCAGACCATGGGTACGGCGTACGCCCCGCTCCATGCCGACCTTGCGCAGCAGGTAGCGGCGTGTCTTCAAAATCAACTCAGAGAGGCTGATCGCCTTCTCGGTCACCTTGTCCTTGACCGAATCGGGGGTCTCAAAGCCGGTAGAGACCACATCATTCTGCAGGCGCACCAGACGCGAATAGCTGCTGGAGCGGAAATGGTGGAAGGCACCATCGATAAAGCGGACCAGATTACGCGCTCGCTCCATCTCTGCGCCCGCAGCAATCTCTTCACGTTCCAGCAGATCCAGATAATCCCGGGCACATACCCCTTTGATAAAACTGACCTTGTGGATTGCCTCATTTTTACGTTTGGCATCACGTTGATCGAGACTATCAATAAATTCCGCCTTGTAAATCTTCAGAAAGCGGGAGAAAGGGAGGCTTTTAATCAGCTGCTCCGGGGTACTACATCCTTCACGGATCTCTAGAATCTGCTCCATAATATTTCCTGTACAAACCTGGGGACGGCGGATTCTACCACAAAACAGGGGGGATCACCTGAAGACGGGCTGTGGTATCCTTGCATGCCATGAAAAAGCAAGAGAAAGTTTCCGTACTGTTTGTCTGCATGGGCAACATCTGTCGCTCTCCCACCGCACATGGCGTATTCCGTAAAATAGTTGAAGATGAAGGGCTTGCTGGACTAATTGAAGTTGATTCTGCAGGTACTCACTCCTACCATGTAGGCAATCCCCCTGACCCTCGCGCCCAGCAAACCGCCTTGCGGCGTGGTCTGGACATGAGTGATCTGCGTGCACGCAAGGCAAAGGAGCGTGATTTTGATCAGTTTGACCTGATATTGGCAATGGATCGGGACAATTACACGATTCTGGAGAGCTATACCAGCAGCACAACCATTGACCGTCTCAAACTGTTTATGGAGTTTGCCTCCAACCAATGGCGCACTCAAGAGGTGCCAGACCCCTATTACGGTGGGCCCAACGGATTCGAGACAGTATTTGATATGGTAGAAGATGCCTCTCGCGGTCTGCTGGAGTATATCCGCAATACCTATCAACTATAGGGCATCTCTAAAAATGCACTTTTCGCACAACTGCTGCGTCAGTTCCGTACTCGAATCCTCATATATTCAGATATATACTCCGGTTGGCACAAGCGCCCGCAAGGCGAAGCTCCATGCGGTACTTCCTTGCATTTGCACGAAAATCACTATTTTTAGAGGTACCCTATAAGTTGATCCAAAACATCCTGTAACTCAAAGAGGGGCACCTGTTTTACGGGTGCCCCTCTTGTTTATAATTATTAGGAAGTACTATTTTGTTGAGGAGTTGAAGGCTTCTCACTCTTCTCTACAGGCTTTGACTCTGCAGTAGGCGTACTTGCTTTAGGTGTTGAGGGCTGTTCGACCTTTGGCTGCGGTTTCTGTGCATCTGCCTTTTCCTTGGCAGGTTTGCTCTCCGATTTAGACTTGCCCGTACTGCCAGCTTCCGTATTGCCCCCAGCAGCAGGCTTCTTATCCGCTTTCTGTGGACGAGAAGCCGCCTTCTCCTGTCGCTCTTTCGGTTTCTTCTTTACCGCCTCTTTGGCCTCTTTGGCATTACTATTGGAGACATCGGCGTTTCGGCTGCTCTTCTGCCTCCCCTGCTGCTGATCCTGGCTACTATTCTGCTGCTCACGATCTCCCTGCTGCTGATTTCCGCCCCGACGATTCCGATTGGATGAACGGGAACGACGGCGACGATTCTGGCTCTTTTTCTCTTGCCCCTCTTTCGCCTCCTGCCCCTGTTCCCGGTTATCCCGGTTTTCTTTCTTCTCCCCCCCCTCCTGAGCAGATTTCGAACCACCCCGGTTACGATTACCTCCACCCTGACGGCGTGAACCATTACGCCCGCCACTGCTACGGTTGCCATTTTGCCGATTTCTTCCGCGCCCACGATTAGAAGGCTTCTTCTCTTCCTCCTGCTCCGCCGGTGGCTTCTCCTCTTCCTTCTCTCCACCAAACAGGGTGGAGAAGAATTTCTTGATAAAGGAGGCCGACTCCTCCGGTGACACACTCTGCGGCTCAACACCTTTGCGCTCAATCTGTGGAACCGGTGCATTGGGCATGATCTCGCGTACTGCCGGTACATCACGCTGTACTGCAACCACTTCCTGAATCATCTCACCCTCAGGCTCTTTCTCCTCTACCTGACGATAGCTGGGGGGGGACTGTCCCATATCCTTATCACCGGGACGGCGACGAACGCGTTCAATACTGTAGTGCGGCGTCTCAAGCGTATGGTTTGGAATCAATGTGATAGAGACTTTGCAACGCCCCTCAATCTCACGCACTACGTCCCGTTTCTCATTCAGCAGGTAAGTTGCGACAGGAATGGGAAGCTGTGCCACCACCTGTCCAGTCCCCTCTTTCAGCGCCTCCTCCTGCACCAAACGCAGCACAGAGAGCGCAATGGACTGGGTACCACGGATGGTCCCCTGACCACTGCAACGAGGGCAAACATTATGCGCTGATTCTCCCAGTGAGGGGCGCAGGCGCTGACGCGACATCTCCAGCAGACCAAAGCGGGAGATCCGTCCCACCTGAACCCGGGCACGATCATGCTTCAGTGCATCACGCAGACGATTCTCCACCGCACGCTGGTTCTTGCTCGACTGCATATCAATAAAGTCAATCACCACCAGACCACCGCTGTCGCGCAGACGCAGTTGACGGGCAATCTCATCTGCCGCCTCAAGATTGGCATTGAGGGCGGTCTCTTCGATATTGCTGCCCTTGGTAGCTCGCGCCGAGTTGATATCGATCGAGATCAATGCCTCGGTCGGGTCGATCACAATCGACCCACCGGATGGGAGACGCACTTCACGCTGGAAGGCGGACTCCAGTTGGCTCTCGATCTGGAAACGGGTAAAGATCGGGCTCTCTTCCTGATACCGTTTCAGTTTTCTCAGATTATGGGGCATGACACGTGACATGAACTCATGTGCCAGCTGATAGGTATCCTCATCATCGATCAGAATTTCCCCAATATCATCACGCAGATAGTCTCGAATGGCACGGACGACGATATCACTCTCACGATAGATCAGGAATGGGGCCGGTTTCTCAGCCGCTGTCTCAATGCTGGTCCAGATCTGGTGCTGATACTCCAGGTCCCACTGCAGCTCTTCGGTGGTTTTACCAATACCCGCAGTACGTACAATGGCACCTGCCCCTTTTGGGATCTCCATCCCCTTCATTGCTTCGCGCAGTTCTTGGCGATCCTTCCCCTCAATACGACGGGAGATACCACCAGCACGTGGATTGTTGGGCATATAGACCAGATAACGGCCCGCCATACTGATGAAGGTGGTCAGCGCAGCCCCCTTGTTACCACGCTCCTCCTTCTCAATCTGGATGATGACCTCTTGCCCCTCCGAGATCGACTCGGCGATATTGGGACGCCCCCCACCATCAAAGGCCCCCTCCTTGAAGTAGCTACGGGAGATCTCCTTGAACGGGAGGAAGCCATGACGCTCACAGCCATAATTAACAAAGGCGGCCTCAAGGCTGGGTTCGATACGGGTAATCTTGCCCTTGTAGATATTGCCCTTCTTCTTCTCGTAGGCAGCGCTCTCGATATCCAGATCATACAGATACTGACCATCGACCAACGCGACACGCAACTCCTCCTGCTGGGTTGCGTTCATCAAAATTCTTTTCATCTTCTGTTCTCTATGTCATCTCTTCAAGAGACGAGCAGAGCGCATGGCTACAGAGAACGGGGCTGGACAGCGCCCGAATACAGACGGTTAGCTCGTCTATATCCAAGTGGGGAAACTGAATCTATCTTAAAACAAAAACAATCAGTTACTATTTATCCACACACCGGTTACGGAATCAATTCTCTCCGTTTTTCTAGCACTGTTCCACTGTCGGGAACCGTCACTAACCATTTCTCTATAGAAGATTGCGTTCTGCAATTTGGTGGCTGCACTCACACCAGTCTCTTCTAATTACGTATTCTTTTCCATGGGCTTTCATTGCTATTCTCATCACCTCTCGCCAACGGCAAGAGCGGCCCATACTATCTGCACCCTGTTCTGGAAATATTGATATCGGATCAACTGATTGCCTCCGATTCCAGCCATCAGCAACAAGGTGCGAAGCGACTATACCAGCGATTCATAGTGGCCGCAATCTATAGATTTATAGAGTAACCGACCCCTTGGGCAGGGCAATAACCCTACTCGGAAAGCACCTTTAACAGTGTCTCCAGTTCACGACGCACTTCAGATATATCCGCCTTGACGCTAATCCCTTCTCCCTTGCGCCCCAATTTGTGGCGAGCTCCACTGATGGTAAAACCCTCCTCATAGAGCAGGCTGCGAATCTTGCGGATCAATTTGATGTCGTGTTGCTGATAGTAGCGACGGTTTCCTCTGCGAGTTACCGGCTTGAGCTGAGTAAACTCCTGCTCCCAATAGCGAAGTACATGGGGTTTGACTACACAGAGCTTGGAGACTTCACCGATGGTGAAATAGCGCTTTGAAGGGATGGGAGGAAGTTCACTGACCTTAACCTCTGTGGTAGTGGGATCGTGACTCATTCTCTCAACTTCTCAGTACAGCGCATTCAGTGTATTGAACTACTTTGAAAATACACTGTTACTGTACTTATCTACACTCTCCTTCAATTTCAATCCCGCCTTGAAGGTCACCACACGACGTGCAGTAATGGGGATCTCCTCCCCGGTTTTTGGGTTACGCCCAGGGCGTGGAGACTTGTCCCGGAGATCGAAGTTACCAAAACCGGAGAGCTTTACATTCTCCCCGCTCTCCAATGCAGCGCGAATCTCTTCGTAGAACTGTTCAATCATCTCTTTCGATTCACGTTTGTTGAGCCCGAGCTCTTCATTCAGGGTCTCACAGAGCGATGCTTTGGTCAGCGTCATTCTACCAATTCCTTGTGTTATCTGTTACAACAGCCCGCAACCACTTTCCAGACTGCCTGTTACTATGCTTTGGGTTATTGCCGTAACGATATAAAATTTAAAAGCTTTCAGCAACACTTTTGTGCCGCTTTCAGCAACTTATCAAACTCTCAGCTTGGCCCCGTGTTCTGCATCCAACTGCTCTACTACCCGATTGACCACCGATTCGATCTCATCATCGGTCAACGTGCGCTCATCATGCTGCAAGAAGATCCCAAAGGCGAGACTCTTCTGCCCTGCCTCCAAGTGTTCTCCCTGATAACGATCAAACAGACAGATATCCCGCAACAATCCCTCTTCCACCTGACTACGCACCGTATCCAGTACCGCATCGGCAGAAATCTCCTCATTCAACAGGATGGCAAGATCGCGGCGAATCATCGGGAATTTCGACAACGCAGCAAAGCGAGGAATAACACGCTGCTGCAGACGCTCCAAATCCAGTTCAAAGAGATAGATATTTTTGGGTAGAGAGAGTTGCGCTGCAACCGCCGGATGCAATGCCCCCGCCCACCCCAGCAACTCGCCCTCCACCTCAATACGGGCACTTTTGCCTGGATGCAACACGGGATGCTCATCGGCAACAAAACGTACCCCCTCGGCATGCTCCAACAGCAGCTCAAGGTCTCCCTTGAGATCAAAAAAGTCGACAGGGCTAAACGTTACCGACCATTGTTCAGGCTGAACATCACCATAAATCAATCCAGCGATCATCCGCTGCTGCTGCAGGCCATCGCTCTCTGGAACAAAACGGAGCCCGGTTTCAAACAGACGAATCTGACTCTGCTGGCGCTTGCTATTGAACTCCAGACTCTGCAACAGCCCCGGCCAGAGCGAGGTGCGCATTACCGAAAGGTCCGCAGAGATCGGGTTGGTCAACGCCAGCGCCTGATGATCCGGATCCATTGCCTGCTGCAGCTTGGGGTCAACAAAGCTGTAGGTAATCACCTCATGGTAGCCCTGATCCATCAACAGCTGGCGGATCTGCTGCAGCGGGGTAATCGCCTCTGGATTCTTGCAGATCTCGGCACTCAATTCCGGGTGGGTACTGGGCAGCTGGTCATAACCATAGATACGCCCAACCTCCTCGATCAGATCGGCCTCGATCGCCAGATCAAAACGCCAGGATGGCGCCGTTACCTGCCACCCTTCTGCGGTCTCCTCAACCTGCAGACCCAACCCCTTCAGGGTTTGGGTCACCCACGCCTGTTCCAGCGAGAGCCCCAGCATTCGCTGTAGACGCTCCGCACGCAGAGTGATGTTCCGGGCAACCGGCAGCTGAGCCTCATCCACCACCTCCTGAACCGGCCCCGCCTTGCCACCAACAATATCAATCAACAATTGAGTGGCTCGCTCCATTGCCCGGTGCTGCAGTTGTGGATCGACGCCACGCTCGTACCGGTGGGATGAGTCGGTGTGCAGCCCATAGCTGCGCGCCTTGCCGGCAATCGTCAACGGAGCAAAGAAGGCACACTCAAGGAACAGATCCGCCGTATCCTCCTGCACCCCACTCTTCTCTCCCCCCATAATACCGGCCAGGGCAACAGGCCCTTTTTCATCGGTAATCAACAAGGTATCTTCACTCAGCTCCAGCTCCTTACCATCGAGCAGCACCAGCTTTTCACCGGCTTCGGCACTGCGTACCGTGATGCCACCGCTCAACTGGGCCAGATCGAAGGCGTGCATCGGCTGCCCCAGCTCCAGCAGAACATAGTTGGTCACATCCACCAGCGGTCCCAGTGAACGGATCCCTCCACGACGCAGTCGCTCCTGCATCCACAGTGGCGTCTCTGCCTTTGGGTCAATCCCTTCAATCACACGCCCGAGATAACGAGGGCACCCTTCAGCATTACTCACTGAGACTGGGAAAGTGCATTCAGAGGTCACCTCAACCGCTTCAAATTCCAGCGCATTCACCGCAACCTGATTGATCACCCCCACTTCACGGGCCACACCCGCCACACTGAGGCAGTCACCACGGTTTGGGGTCAAATCCACCTCAATGATCTGGTCATCCAGCGCCATATAATCACGAATCGAGCTCCCCACCGGGGCATCGGCAGGCAGACGCTCCAGTGCCTCACTCTCCTCCATCAACCCCAGCGTACCCATCGAGCAGAACATACCGAATGAAGGGACTCCGCGCAGCTTTGCCTTCTTGATCTTCATCCCATCCGGCAGCACACAGCCGACCTTGGCCACAGCCACCTTTTCACCCACCGCAATATCGGCCACATTGGTGACGATGGTCAGTGGCTCCTCTTCCCCAGCCTCTACCTGGGTAACCCGCAGGCGGTCCGCATCGGGATGAGGCTCGACCGAGATCACCTCGGCCACCACCACGTTGTCAAAGGCGGGGGCAGCCGGTTCAACACCATCCACCTCCAGTCCAGCCATGGTCAGCTGTTCCAGCAGGGTCTCGGTCGAGATCTCTGGATTGACCCATTCACGCAGCCATGATTCACTAAATTTCATAATAGATACAATTCGATAACTTGAATAATTAAACCTGATTAACCAGAGTTTTTATGCAAAATTCTTGAGGAAACGGAGGTCATTCTCAAAGAAGAGACGCAGATCATTGATGCCATATCGCAACATCGCCAGACGCTCTACCCCCAACCCAAAGGCGAGTCCGGTGTACTTCTCGGTATCGACCTTGGAGTGGCGGAACACCTCTGGATGGACCATGCCGCAGCCCAACACCTCCAGCCAACCGGTATGGCTACAGACACGACACCCCTCGCCTCCACACATC
>CAYFOU010000071.1:9387-12795 GCA_964344805.1 uncultured Piscirickettsiaceae bacterium
ACACTCGATATCGACCTCGGCCGAGGGCTCGGTGAAGGGGAAATAGGAGGGGCGGAAACGGAGCTGCAGATCATCCTGCTCGAAGAAGCTACGCAGAAAGTCATGCAGCAGCCCCTTCAGATCGGCAAAGCTGACCGACTCATCGACAATCAGTCCCTCTACCTGATGAAACATCGGAGTATGGGTCAGATCGGAGTCACAGCGGTAGACTCGCCCGGGAGCGATGATGCGCAGTGGCGGCTCTTTCGATTCCATCACCCGCACCTGAACCGGTGAGGTGTGGGTACGCAACACCCGTCCATCGGGGAAATAGAAGGTGTCGTGCATTGCACGCGCAGGATGATGCTCTGGAATATTGAGTGCCTCGAAGTTGTGGTAATCATCCTCAACCTCCGGTCCCTCTGCCACCTCGAAACCGACGCGACGGAACAGCTCTTCAATCCGCTCCAGGGTATGGGTCACCGGATGGATGGAGCCCTGATGACGCTTGCGCCCCGGCAAGGTGACATCAACCTTCTCCTTGGCGAGCTGCTCGTTCAGTGCAGCTGACTCCAATGCTGCCTTCTTCTCTTCAATCTTCTGCTGCAGCGCCTGCTTCGCCTTATTGACGGCAGCGCCGGTCTCTTTGCGCTGCTCGGGATCCATCCCGCCCAGCGTCTTGAGAATGGCGGTCAAGGCCCCCTTCTTGCCGAGCATCCCGACACGCACCTGATCCAGTGCCGCCAGATCTGCAGCCTGCTCAATGGCCGATTCCGCTTCGGCCACCAGTGTATTCAATTCTGTTGTCATTCTTCTATCTGCTTAAAGATAAAAAAGGGCAGCAAACTGTATCAGCATGCTGCCCTCTTATTTACACATATCTCAATCGTTCAGAGTTCCCCTGTACGTTCCAAGAGCAAGGCAGAAAATGTGAGTTTATTTATGCCCTTCAGGGTACAAATGTAAATGACCATTTTCTAACACCGCTATTGGGGCGTACAGGGAGAAGGCTGGACGATTTACAGTGCAGCTTTTGCCTGCTCTGCCAGTGCCGCGAATGCGGTCTTATCATGTACAGCCAGATCCGCCAGAACCTTGCGGTCGATCTCGACGCCCGCCTTGTTCAGACCATTGATCATGTTGCTGTAGGAGATACCGTTGTTGCGTGCCTCCGCGTTGATACGCACAATCCACAGCGAACGGAATTGACGCTTCTTCTGACGACGGTCACGGTAGGCATACTGCCCCGCCTTGGTAACCGCCTGCTTGGCAACACGAAATACCCGGCTACGGGCTCCATAATAACCACGCGCCTCCTTAAGGACCTTCTTATGACGTGCGCGTGCCTGAACACCTCTTTTTACTCTTGGCATAACTCTTCTCCCGGTTTATGCGTAAGGCAGCATGCGCTTGACGCCTGCTACATCACTCTCATGGATCTGCATTGGACTACGCAGCTGACGCTTACGCTTGGTGGATTTCTTGGTCAGGATATGACTACGAAAACCTTGTCCACGCTTGAAACCGGACGCGGTCGCCTTGAAGCGCTTGGACGCGCCTCTCTTTGACTTCATCTTTGGCATCTTCTCTACCTCTATCGTTAGCGGACAATATTCAAACATGTCCGGTTTAAACCTCCCCAGCCGGTGTGCCATTTTTACCGGCGTGGGGCCAATCAAAATCTATTTCTTACGCGAAAGTGGCGCTACCACCATGATCATCTGGCGTCCCTCCATCTTGGGGAACTGCTCCACCTTTCCGTACTCTTCCAGATCCTTTTCGATCCGCTTCAACATCTCCATCCCAATCTCGCGGTGAGCCATCTCACGGCCACGATAGCGGATGGTGATCTTGGTCTTGTTACCCTGCTCCAGAAACTTCATCAGATTCTTCAGCTTGATCTGGTAGTCCCCTTCACCGGTACCGGGGCGGAACTTGATCTCCTTGATCTGAACCTGCTTCTGCTTCTTGTTCGCAGCACTCTTCTTTTTCTTCTGTTCAAACAGAAACTTGCCATAGTCCATCACACGACAGACCGGCGGCTCCGCCTTGGGGGCAATCTCAACCAGATCCAATCCGGCCTCATCTGCCATTGCCAGCGCCTCACTGCGTGAAACAATCGCAGCCTCTTCCTGATCCGCTCCGAATACGCGCAACTGCTGCGCAGTAATCTCCTCGTTCAATCGATGCTCGTGGGTCTTCTCCGGCATCCGGCCACGTGGGCCATGGGGTTGAAATGCGATCTCAAGTTCTCCTAATTAAACAGTAATGCAAACAATCAAAAAAATAGGTACAGGCCCTGTGCGTTATACCTGTCTGCGCTCCTTCACATCCTGTTGCAGATGTTCAATGAAGGCATCGACGGGGAGCGTTCCCAGCTCTTTACCGCCCCGCATACGCACAGCAACTGTACCCTCCTCCATTTCACGATCCCCGATCACCAGAATATAGGGGACACGCTGCATGGAGTGTTCGCGAATTTTAAGTCCTATCTTCTCGTTTCTCAAGTCAGATTCCACACGAAAACCAGCATTATTCAAGGTTTCCGCCACTTTTTCGACCGCTTCACGCTGATTGTCGGTGATATTGACCACCACAGTCTGCAGTGGTGACAACCAGGGCGGCATTGAACCGGCATACTCTTCGATCAGAATACCGACAAAACGCTCCAGTGATCCGAGAATCGCGCGGTGCAACATCACCGGATGCTGCTTCTGCCCCTCTTCATCGACATAGGTTGCCTCCAGGCGCCCAGGCATCGAGAAGTCGACCTGAATGGTGCCGCACTGCCAGACTCGACCAATACAGTCTTTCAGGGAAAATTCGATCTTCGGACCATAGAAGGCACCTTCGCCCGGCTGCAGCTCCCAATCGAGCCCCTTGGTGTTGAGCGCGGTCTCCAGTGCCTCTTCAGCCTGATCCCACACCTCATCAGAACCTACCCGCTTCTCCGGGCGGGTGGAGAGCTTGATCAACACCTCCTCAAAACCAAAGTCTTCATAGACCTCGAACAGCAGCTCCATAAAGGCGGCCACCTCAGACTGAATCTGCCCTTCGGTACAGAAGATGTGCGCATCGTCCTGAGTAAAGTTACGCACACGCATCAGCCCGTGCAGCGTACCTGAGGGCTCATTACGGTGGCAGGAACCAAATTCTGCCAGTCGCAGTGGCAGATCCCGATAGCTGCGCAGCCCCTGGTTGTAGATCTGTACATGGCCGGGGCAGTTCATCGGCTTGATCGCATAGTCGCGATTTTCCGAATGGGTGGAGAAGATCATGTCGCCAAACTTGTCCCAGTGGCCCGACTTCTCCCACAGCACCCGATCGATCACCTGCGGAGTATGGACCTCCTGATAGCCATGGTGGCGAAGCTTTTCACGCACGTAGTCCTCCACCTCGCGGTAGATCGACCACCCCTTGCTGTGCCAG